>JAAXIE010000015.1 GCA_012270525.1 Dehalococcoidia bacterium
GCCTTGGACGCCCTATAGCTTTGGCTAGCGACCGACCAACCAGCCACTGGCCCCTGCAGCTTCACGGTCTCTAAACCTAGAGACCGTGGGCTTGGCCTATGCTACACTCTGGCGCAACTGATGCCCGAGCAGAAGGGCAGGATACGCAGGAGGAGCGATGACCACCCACTCACCCGAGGAGATGGAGCAGTTCTACGACGTGGTGGACCAGACCAACCTCATCCCAGGTTGGCGAAGGAGCATGGCCGTTGAATGGAAGCCGCAACCCTACTTGTGGCGCTGGGTCGACTTGGAGCCCTTGGCTCTGAAGGCTGGTGAACTGGTCACACATAGCCGAGAGGTGGAACGCCGGGTCTTGCGCCTCGCCAATCCGGGACTGCAGGGCAAGATGGGCACCACTCCTACGATGTCGGCTGCAGTTCAGCTCATCCTGCCGGGTGAGGTAGCCCCCGCCCACCGGCATAGCCCAACAGCAATCCGCTGGATCATCAAGGGCGAAGGGGCCTACACCGCAGTCAACGGCGACCAGTGCTACATGGAGCGGGGCGACCTTATCCTGACCCCCGCCTGGACGTGGCATGATCACGGCCACGAGGGAGCCGAGCCCATGATCTGGATGGACGGCCTCGACTGGCCCGTAGTCCGCTCCCTGGATGCCATCTTTTACGAGGACTACCCCGAAGACCGTCATCCCGTGGTGGGCGTGGGAAACACGCGACACCGCTATGCAGCTGGAGGTCTGAAGCCAGCGTGGGAGACCCACGAGGAGAGTTGGTCTCCCCTGTACCACTTCCGCTGGGCCGACACCCATCAGGCCCTGCTCGATTTGGCGCAGGTGGGATCCAGTTCGTTTGATGACGTGGCCATGGAGTTCACTAACCCCAGTTCCGGTGGCCCGGTACTCCCCACCATGTCGTGCTGGGTGCAAATGATCCGCCCCGGGGTGCGTACCAAGGCCCACCGGCAGACCAATAGTGCTGTCTACCACGTGCATGAAGGCCAAGGCTATTCGGTCATCGACGGGCAGCGGTTCGACTGGACCAAGGGCGACTTCTTCGTTGTGCCGTCGTGGCGCTGGCACGAACATTCCAGCGAAGGCGACGAACCCGCCATCCTCTTCTCCATCCAGGACACGCCTATCATGCAGTCCAGCGGCCTCTACATGGAGGAGGCGTACACGGAGAACGGCGGCCACCAGGAAATCACCAGCCACTTCTAGCACCGGGGTTAGGGTGACGGGCTTACCCATGAGGGGACTGACCAAGCTGGTACAGTCCGGGGTGTCCTTGCTTAAGCGTACGCCTTGGTGGCTGCGCCTGCTCGTTGGTGCTGGTTTCAGTGCGGTCTTGGGATATCTCGCCCTCAGGGCGTTGGACTGGGCCCAGATCCATCTGGCATTTGCCGAACTCTCCGCTGGGTACGCCCTTCTGGGGGTACTCGCCTTTCTCGCCAGCCTCCTCTTCCGTGCCTTTCGCTGGCGCGTGCTGTTCGTGTCCGAGAGGATCACCCTCCTGCAACTGGGAATCGCCCAGAACGTGGGAACCGGCGTCAACAATATGCTGCCGGTACGCGTCCTGAGCGAACCCATCCAGATGGCCATGCTGACGGGCCGCTACAAGATATCGGCAACCACGGGGCTGGCCACGCTTGCCACGGAGCACCTGTTGGACATCGTCGCCACTGCCATGCTCATGGGGGCCGGAGTGGCCCTGCTACCCCAGTTACGAGGACTTAGCATCCAACTGAGCGGTTCTCTCATTCTGGGCGTGGTCAGCCTGGGTGCCGTCTATTTCGTCATCAAGGGCGTCCCCACGCTGCCCCTGGTGGGCAGAATCCCGGCCTTCGAGCGGTGGACTCAAGCCATGGCCATGCTGCGGAAGGAGAGGGTCCGTCTCCTCGCCTGCTTCTCTTCCACGGTGGTGCACTGGCTCTGCTTGGGGCTGAGTGGCTGGTTCATAGCCCGCGGTCTGGGGCTGGACCTGGACCTGCTGGCATTGACTGTCATGTTCGCAGCGGCAGCCCTCTTCGTGAACTCAGTGCCGTCTGCTCCAGGGGCAGCAGGCACCTTCGAGTTCGCCATCGTATACACCTTGGGGTTCTTCGACGTGCCGAGGGTGGATGCCGTACCCTTCGCCTTTCTGATGCACGCCATAATCTTCCTGCCACCCATGCTGGTCGTATTGCTGGTGCTTTCGGGCGACGGGTTGGCCCAGATAGCGCGTCGAAGGTCAACTGCGTCGCTGACGGCAGGGATCAGTGGCCAGAGAGCACAGGTTTAGCGGGGCAGCACCGGCTGCTTCGACTCCGCCTCCGCTTCCAGCTTCTCCCAGTTGTAAATCATGGGCAGCATCTGCACCCGCTGCCAGACCGGAGCCTGGTCGGCGTAGTGGCCACTTCCGGGGTGCCCCGATGACCCCAGAGGCACTACCCACCTGGAGTTGTCCCAGTCGGCGAGGTCGAAAGCATACCGCGCCACCGACATGCTGGTCATCACGAACTGTTCGCCAGGCGAGTAGGAGCCTGCTTGCGGAGTATCGCCATCACCTCCCATCGGCACGGAGGGCGGGTC
>JAAXIE010000171.1 GCA_012270525.1 Dehalococcoidia bacterium
ACCTCGTCCATGCGGCTGCCCGTATCGATGAGGCAGTTGGCGATGATGGTGAGGCTGCCACCCTCTTCCACGTTGCGGGCAGCCCCGAAGAACCTCTTCGCAGGGTAGAGGGCACCCGGATCGATGCCACCCGAGAGTGTCCGCCCGCTGGTGGGTGCCGCCAGGTTGTAGGCGCGGGTGAAGCGGGTGATGCTGTCCAGCAGGATGATCACGTCCCGCCCCGCTTCCACCAGCCTCTTGGCCCGCTCCAAGGCCAACTCGCCAACACGACACTGGGACTCCACGTTCTCATCGAAGGTGGAGCCGAACACCTCGCCCCGCACCGAGCGGCGCATGTCGGTCACCTCTTCAGGGCGCTCGCCGATCAGGGCCACCATCAGGTGAGCGTCGGGGCAACTGGCCGAAGCCCCCCGCGCGATCTGCTTCAGCACCGTGGTCTTCCCAGCCTTGGGCGGGGCCACGATGAGTCCTCTCTGTCCCAAGCCAATCGGGGCGAAGAGGTCGATCATCCGTGTGGTCAGGTTGTCGGGCGTGCTCTCCAGCATGATCTGCCGGTCGGGGAAGATGGGGGTCAGGATATCGAAGCTGGTGCGGGAGCGGGAACGGTCCGGGTCCAGATCGTTGACCGTCTCCACCTTCACCAAGCCATAGTAGCGCTCCCCTTCCTTCGGCGGTCGCACCAGCCCCGACACCGCATCGCCGGTGCGCAGGGCAAACCGGCGTATCTGCGACTGCGAAATGTACACGTCCCCCGATCCAGGGCGTATCACGTTCTGGCGCAGGAAACCATAACCCTCGTTCATGACCTCCAGGATGCCGCCAGCCATCAATCCCTGGTGGTCGGAGCAGGACTGCATCACCTTCTGCAGCACTTCCTCGCGCCGCAGAGATGTGAGAGCAGTCCCGTTCTCCAACCCCAACTCGTTGGCGACCAACAGCAATTCGTCCTTGGTCTTGCCTTCGAGGTCGGAAACGTGGATTACCGTTTGTGTAGCCACCAGGTCACCTCTTTCCATTTTCGAGCCTTCTGACGGCCCCTTGCAGGCCACGTCGAAAGCCCTCAGTCATGTTCACTGTGCTGCCTTTCGCCAGTCCTCGGCGAAGCGTGACACCCCCAGATCGGTCAGGGGGTGCTTGGTCATCTGCATCAGAACGCCATATGGCACCGTGCTTATGTCGGCCCCAGCCTTGGCCGCCGTTATGCAGTGCTGCGGGTGGCGGATGCTGGCTGCCATCACCTTGGTGGCGAGCCCGTAACGCCGGAATATTGAAACGATGTCCGAGACCAACTCCATCCCCTCATGCCCGATGTCGTCCAGCCTGCCCACGAAGGGGCTGACCACCGTCGAGCCAGCCCGCGCCCCCAGCATGGCTTGGTTCGGCGAAAAGCAGAGGGTCTGGTTGATGGATATACCCTCCCTGGCCAGCACGGAAATGGCCTCGAAACCGGCCTCCGTGCTGGGTATCTTGACCCACGGGTTGTCGATCCAGCCAGCTATCTCCCGCCCCTCGGTCACCATCCCTTCCACGTCCTGGCTCACGACCTCCACCGAGATGGGCCCGGATATGATCGTCGCGATCTCCTGCACCGCCTCCTTGTAGCTCCCAGCGGTGCCGATGCCCTCCTTGGCCGCCAGCGATGGATTGGTGGTAACCCCGCTCACCACGCCCAACCGGGCCCCACGACGGATCTCCTCGAGGTTAGCCGTATCGAGGAAAATCTCCACTCTCTCCACCTCTTCTCAAAATCGACCCCGCTCCCAACGTTCCGCCTCGCGTCATCGGTCCAGCAGCCTCAGGTTTGCCATCTCAGCGGCGTCACGGACCATCCAGGGGAAGGGCGGGTTGGGCCCCTTCCCGCAGGGTATGCTTGGCCGCCTCGATGAATCCGTGGAACAGCGGATGAGGCCGGTCGGGCCGCGACCGGAATTCCGGGTGAAACTGCACGCCCACCATGAAGGGGTGTTCCAGCACCTCCGTGATCTCAACCAGCTTGCCATCGGGGGATATGCCACTGGCCAAGAGACCGGCACTCTCCAGCGACTCGCGGAACTCGTTGTTGAACTCGTAGCGGTGACGGTGCCTCTCCATGATTTGCTTCTGCCCGTATGCCTGGAAGGCCAGGGTGTCCTCCATGATGCTACATGGATACAGCCCGAGGCGCATGCTGCCACCCATCTCCCGCACCGTCCGCTGCTCCGGCAACAAATCGATGACGGGGAAAGGCGTTTCCGGGTCGAACTCCGAGGAGTTGGCCCCCGCAAACCGGGCGCAGTGTCGCGCAAACTCTATGGCCATGATCTGCATCCCCAAGCAGAGACCCAGGTAGGGAATGCGGTTCTCGCGTGCATACCGGGCCGCCTCGATCATGCCGTCGGTGCCACGGGACCCGAACCCGCCCGGTATGACGATCCCGCAGGCCTGTTTCAGCAGGCTGTCGGCCCCAACCCTGTCAAGCTCCTCGGAATGGACCCACTGGATCTCTATGTCCCGGTCTTGGTACAGGCCAGCATGCCTCAGTGCTTCCTTGACGGATATGTAGGAATCCGGCAGTTCCACGTACTTCCCCACCAAGGCGATGGGCAGGCCCGCCTTGGACGATTCCATGCGCCGCACCATTCCAGACCAGTCGGTGAAATCGCACCCCCCTCGTGGAAGGTCGAGGGCCTCGCACAACAGGTCGCCCAATCCCGACTCTTCCAGAATCAGGGGTACGGCGTATACGTTGTCCACGGTTAGCAGCGGAATCACCGCTGGCACCTTCACGTCGCAGAAGAGAGACAGCTTCTCCTTGATTGACTGGGGCACCTCGTGGTCGCTGCGACAGAGAATGGCATCGGGTTGGATGCCACTCGCTCGCAGATCGCGGACGCTGTGCTGGGTGGGTTTGGTCTTGAGTTCTCCCGTGGCTGCAATATAGGGCAGCAGGGTGAGATGAACGTAGTAGACGTTCTCGCGACCGACGTCGTTCCGCATCTGCCGAATGGCCTCAAGGAAGGGCTGCCCCTCGATGTCTCCGACGGTGCCACCCACTTCCACCACGATGACGTCCGCCCCGGTCTCGTTGGCGAGGCTGAAGATATGCTCCTTGATATCGTTCGTCACATGGGGCACGGCTTGAATGGTGCCCCCCAGAAAATCTCCCCGCCTCTCCTGGGCCAGCACCGAACTGTACACCTGCCCCGCCGTAAGGTTGGATGAGCGGGTCAACTCCAGGTCGATGAACCGCTCGTAATGCCCCAGGTCCATATCCGTTTCCCCGCCGTCGCGGGTCACGAAGACCTCGCCATGCTGGTAGGGCGACATGGTGCCCGGGTCGACGTTGAGATAGGGGTCCAGTTTCATCACAGAGACGGAGATATTGCGGTTCTTCAGGATGCGACCGATGGAAGCGACAGTGATACCCTTGCCGATGGAGCTTACGACGCCGCCGGTAACGAAAACGTACTTAGTGGCCATTATCGGGGCAATGCGCCCATGCTGTCGGTTGCAACGTTCCAGAAGGTGGAAATGTAGACCGGCGATGCATTCAAGAAGGAAAACCGGAGGCTTCTGCGAAAGGGCCGCAAGCTCACGACCCTCAATCAGGGCATCGCTATTGTGCGTGGCCACGCCCGCCATGTCAAGGCCCGTTATGTCACTAGTTTCAAAGTTCGACCAAGACCGCACCCCTGGAGCTTCTCCACCATGCCAACCCCCACTGGCCCTGCGACCTACGCTCCTCGAGGCACCGCTACCCCGACAATCAGACCAGAACACACACCCTTTTATCGTCACCCCATCACTCCTCATAACTCCCACATGCTGGCGAAACCCGCAACCAAGCCGCACACCACCCGCATCCATCGGTGGCAATGACCGGCCCTCCTGCAGCGGCCTAGGCCAGACTCGCCCTTCCCTCCACCAGCAACTCGGCTCCCCAGTAGTAGGCCCCCGCATACTGGATCCGACGCCGGCTGGACGCCGATATCACGTGGATGTACGACATATCCGCCCCCTCGATGAGGTCCACCGCCGACCGTATCGATTTTGCACCCGCAGCGGACAGATAAGGCTCCAGCCCCTCCCATGCCTCGCGAATGTCGTGCGAACTGTGAAGCACGGTGACCGTCAGGAAATAGACCGCCTCGTCCGAGGTGACCTTGTACTGGGCCAACGGGTCGTGGTCCTGGATGATAGCGCAGGGGAACTCGTTGACCACCGACACGGGGCGGTCGTACACACGCAGCCCCGCTATGGTGGACAAGCGAGTTTCCAGCGTATCCACGAAGGTCTTGATGTCTCCCATGTCCGCCCCCTGTCCTGGTTCTGGCCCTAACGGGCCGCCGCGAGGTAATCAAGTTGGTCGCCCTTGGTGGCCGCGTCACCATAGAAATCGCTCAAGGCCGCTTCCCTTCCCGAAGGGAACTCCAAGCGCAACACCGACCCCGGCTCCATCTCCATGCCCCAAGCCGCCGACACATCAGCTCCTCCCAGGTAGAAATTGCCCGCATTCCCCTTCTTCGCCTTGAAAATGACGTTGTAGATCGCCTCCCGAGGCTCGCTGGCGAACCGCTGTCGCGTCCCCGCCTCGTCTATCGTGATCGTCCCTGTCAACAGCTTCATCCTTGTCCCCTTTCCTTCTACACTCCAAACTGCCAGGACTGCCTGGTCCCAAAGCGACCACCTCAGACCGCCGGGCGCCTGTACGGGCTCAGCATCTGGCGCACGTCCGGGTCCAGCCCAGTCGAGTCACCGTCGCCCCCAGTCCGGTATACCCCCGCACGCTCTGCGAAGGCCGCATCCTTCCGCTTCCACAACCGCGACGCCTGCGCCAAACAGGCCTCCGATACCCCCGCTGGGTATCGGTAGACCCGTATCGTCGAAGCCGCAGCATGCCTC
>JAAXIE010000014.1 GCA_012270525.1 Dehalococcoidia bacterium
GTCTAATGCCTACATCCCCGTCGCGCCCGACGATGCCTCGAAGGCGTTGCGCCTCACCGTCACCTACGACGACGCAATCGGGACCGGAAGGAGTATCGCCAGTACCCCCACTTCGCTCGTGGACCAGCCGGGGTTCGTACACTTAAGCACTACGGTTCCGGACCTGGGAATGGAAGTGACGGCGGCCATCACCGATCCAGATGGCCTGCTGCCTGGCACTCAGTGGCAGTGGCAACTCGCACCGGGGATAGGGGACACAGTATGGAGTGACGTGATCGGCTCTGAACAAGCGAGCTATATGCCCGTGGCAAGTGACGAGGGGATGCTGCTACGGGTAGTGGTGAGTTACTCTGATGCCGTTGGCAATGGTAGAGTCGCGGTCAGCCCTGCCACCCAGGAGGTGGGTAAGTCCGGTGTGATCAGCCTTAGCTCAACTTCCCCCCCGGTTGTGGAGGAACCGCTCACTGCAACCCTGACCGATCCTGATGAGTCCATCGGTAAGTTAGTATGGAAATGGGAACGCGGGACAGGGGATGCAGGTAGGCCGTGGGAGACAATAGCTGATGCGATGTCCGCCGTATACGTGCCCAAGCCTTCGGACGCAGGCCAGCGGCTGCGCGTGGTCGCAGTGTACACTGACTCCAGCGGTGACGGGCGCAGGGCGATTAGCTCGCCAACCCGACCGGTCGCACGGCAGCAAGCACGGGTCCCAGTAGCCACCGTGCCGGTGCCCTCTGAGAATTCGGTGTCCGCTGCTTTAGATCCGACTGCGCCGTCTAACTCCAATCCCTTATTTGTCGAAGGTGCAGACGCTAGCCGCGAGATAGAACTCGGAGAGCCGGGTGCCAAGGCGGGACCCCCCCTGCTGGCGACAGATTCGGACGGAGAAGTGATTAGCTATCGGCTGACAGGCACGGACTCGGTCTACTTCGAGGTTGATCCCCAGATTGGGCAGGTCAGCATCAAGGAAGGAGTGACGTACCTGACCCCGGGCTCATACGAGGTGCTTGTACACGCAATCGATGCCAAGGGAGGCGTGGCCATCGCAACACTGACCATTACCGTGCTCGAACCTAGCGTCCCAGCCTTCAGGGAGGGCGAGAGTGCTACCCGAGAGGTGATGGAGAACCTCCCCGTCGGCACGGTGGTAGGCGTGCCAGTGAGCGCAGCTCACCGGGACGGCGACGCACTGAGGTACAGAATAGTAGAAGGGGATGAGTCTGCGTTTGAAGTGGATGCCGCCACCGGGCAGATACTGACGCACCAAGTGCTGGACCGGGAGACCCAGTCGGCATATGTGCTCAAACTTGAGGCGAAGAGCGAGAGGGGTTGGGAGGAGTTCATCCGAGTGGTTATCAATGTCACAGACGCCAATGAAGCTCCGATGTTGGCGAACCCTGCCCCGCAGGAATTGGTGGTACGCGAAGACGCCTCTATTGGCACCGAGTTCGGCAGCCCGTTTACGGGCCGTGACCCTGAACAGGATATCCTGGTGTACTCCCTGTCGGGTGCCGACGCCGGATTGTTCAGCATCGACCGGTCTACGGGACAACTTGCTACCAAGCAACTTCTGGACTATGAGAGCAACCCAGCACACACATTCGAGGTACGAGTACAAGATGGTCGGGGTGGGAGCGATGAGATGGAGATTGTCGTCGCGGTTGCCGACGTGAATGAACCTCCCAGCTTCTGGGATCGAAATGTGGTCGAGTTCTCCGTGCTGGAGAATAGGCCCGTGGGTACTTTGGCGGGACAGGTTCTGGCCCGAGACCCAGAAGGAGACGCTCTGGAGTACTCATTATACGGAGATGGGGCCAGTGCATTCGCCCTTGGTACTTCTGATGGCGTGCTGATTACCATGGAATCTCTGGACTTCGAGAGCCGGTCTGTCTATTTGCTGGAGGTGAGGGTATCGGACGTGGAGGGTGGATTCGATATCAATTACGTAATCGTCCGCGTGGCTGATGTTGATGAAGGGCAGCTTACAAACGCCACGCGGGAGCCCATCGCTACTGGTGAGGCCCGAGTAGATTCCAGCACGCCTGGCCATGGAGCCCGTGTATTCCAGGAAGAAGAGCATTCGAAGGCTGTCAATGAGGGTGCGCTGGACGCAGATGCCGTCCCGACGTACAGGGTGGCCGGGGCATCAGAGGGCGACGAATCAGAGGACGTGTCTCCCACAATTCAGTCATCGGCAACTGAGCGACCGGGCCCTTTGCCTTCGCCCTTCGACACCGGCAGTACAAGCGTGTCCATCGTGACCAAACGGGATGGGGACTCAGAAGGGCTGGCCTTGTGGTCTATACTGGTGCTGCTGGCGTTACCCTACGTTTATGGAAGCGTGCTAGTGGCCCTGTCTTATCGCATTTGGGGCAGACCCCGATAGATTTGGGTTTGTCTTTACCCTGCTATCTCCTGGGCGGAGATGGGGATGCATTGTTCGATGTCTGCCGTCCTGTTCGGTTGGCTCACTTGTTCCTATAATGCAAGGGTAACAATCCAGCCCGTTAATCAGAGTCAAGGGGCGCACTGATGCCTTGTGGGGAGACACGCATGGCCATCGTGTACGATTTCGATGGCACTCTAGCTCCTGGGAACGTCCAGGAGAGGCAGTTCATCCCGGATATCGGCATGACCCCTGAGGAGTTCTGGAAGGGCGTAAACGACCTTGTTGAGAAACATCAGGCGGACGGCACACTGATGTACATGTACGAGATGCTGAGGAGGGCAGGAAATGCCGAGGTGCCTGTCCGCCGGGAAGACTTCGGTTCACGGACTCAAGACATTGAGCTATTCGAAGGCGTCCCCCAATGGTTCGATCGTATCAATGGGTATGGGCGTGCCGTAGGCGTGCACGTTGACCACTATATTGTGTCGTCTGGCAATGCTGAAATTATCGAGGGGACGCCCATCGCACACAACTTCACCGGGATATATGCTTCCAAGTTCCTTTTCGACCAGAACGG
>JAAXIE010000273.1 GCA_012270525.1 Dehalococcoidia bacterium
GAACAGTATGGCGATCAGGAAGCCGAGGTCACCCAAGCGCGTCACAATGAAGGCCTTCTTGGCGGCGGCCGCGGCAGCGGGCCGGTGGTGCCAGAAGCCGATGAGCAAATACGAAGAGAGTCCGACAAGCTCCCAGAAGACGTATAGCTGGATGATGTTGGACGCCAGCACCAGCCCGATCATGGACGCGGTGAACAGCGACATGTAAGCGTAGTAGCGTGCGTACCCCGGGTCCTCCCTCATGTACCCGTGGGAGTACACCTGCACCATGAGGCTGACCAGCACCACCACCACCAGCATGATTGCAGTCAGCGGGTCCACCATCAGCCCCATGCTGATGTCTATTCCGCCGACCGACATCCAGTGGTGCGGCTCGAACCCAAGGTCGGCGTGGTTGTTGACCACGGAACCCAGGGTCCAGAAAGCCAGAACCAGGGCTGCCACCAGGCCCGATATCAGGACGATGCTGCTCAGGTAGCGGTAGCGGTTGAGAAAGGGGCGGACAATCAGCCCGATAATTCCAAAGGCTGCCAGAGGAATGAAGAAGATGGCCCAGACAGCAGCTTCCGGTATCATCCTACAGCTTCCTCAGTATCTCCTCGGCCACATGCTCCCGCCCACGGGGCACCAGCACCCGGAAGGGGACCCGCTCTCCCCAGTCAAGGATGTCCCCTTCAGGCAGGATGTGGGTGGGCAGGCCCTCGCCTTCGAGTGCTTCCTTCCACATTTCGGCCATCATCAGGTTGGGGACCTTCATGAACTCGATCCACATGACTTGACTTCCTACCCTCTCACCATGATGACTCTGCCAGACTCACCGGCGCATCAGGTTGGCTTCGCTGACATCCACGGTCGTCCGGCTGCGATAGAAGGCGATCACGATGCCCAAGCCCAGGGCCACCTCGGCCGCCGCCACGGCCACGATGAACAGAGCGAATACCTGCCCAGTAAGCAGGGCCCCCAGGTGTTCCTCGAAGGTGTAGGGAAGGGTGTACTTGGCGAAGGCTACCAGGGCTATGTTCACGGCGTTGAACATCAACTCGATGCTCATCAGCAGAGTGATGACGTTGCGTCGCGCCAACGCCCCGTACAAGCCGATGCAGAAGATGACCGCCGAAACCAGCAGGAACCCTTCCAGGCTCACGCGGAACGCTCCCTGGTCAGTGCCAGTGCGCCGATCACCGCTGCCAGCAGAAGAACCGATGCCACCTCGAAGGGCAGGACGAAATCGTTGATCAGCAGGTCGCCCAGTCCGGACCGTTCGGCGGTCTCCGGCGAGGCCAACTGTTGGGCGTCCTCGTCGCTCACTCCAGCGATAGTGTTGCCCTGCACCAGTTCGGCCTGCTGCTGCGCCTCAGGGTTGTCGGCTATCAGGTCCCAGTCGGTGTTCAGCACGGCGAAGGCGAGGGCCGCCAGCAGCAGGGCGGGTAGTAGAACGGCCGGGATCTGGAGCCGGTTGGGCAGGTTGCCCTGCACCACGTCCTGGGTCATCAGGATGGCGAAGATGATCAGGATGGATATGGCTCCCACGTAGATGATCAACTGCACCACGCCGAGGAACTCGGCGTTCATCATCACGAAGAACCCGGCCACCGCGAGGAACACCACCACAAGGAGCAGGGCGGCCCGAAACACGTTCCGCAGCAGGACGACGCCCAAGGCTGACGCGATGGATACTACCGCCAGCACCCAGAAGAGGACGTCGGCAAAGGCCAATTAGGACTCTCCCCCTTCGCCGGGCTTGCCGAACAGGCGTTGCCCAGCCGAGGCCTCGCCCTTCCAGTTCCAGCTCTCCCGCCCCACGTCGACCCATGGCAGGGGTGTCCCCTTGTGGGGATTGTAGCCTGATGCTTCCAACTGGGGCCGGAACCAGGTGCTGGGACGCTTCTCCGCATGACGCAGCGCATCGACGTTGATCACGAGGTTCTGTCGCTGGTAGGTGCCGCGCTCGAAACCGCTGCCCAGGAAGAGAGCGTCGTAGGGGCAGGCTTCAACGCACAAGCCGCAGAACATGCAGCGCCCGATGTCGATGTCGAAGGTCTGGATTTCATACTTGTCGCCGTCCTGCGGTGCAGTGCCGCTGGGGCTGGTGACGATCTTGATGATCCCCAGGGGGCAGTACTTGGCGCAGGACGCGCAGCCGGTGCACCTCTCCTCGTACCAAGCGAACTCCTCGCCTCGGAACCGCGGGTGCTGGGTTACCCGTTCTTCGGGGTACTGTACGGTGAAGGGCCGACGCAATGCGTTGCGCAGTGTCACCAGAAGACCCTTGCCCAACCCAAGTCCATACATGTTTCTGCCTTATCTCCCGACCTTGTCCAAGCTGATCGGGACGAAGACCTCAGCCCTGCGTGGGTGTCGCCATAGTGCGCTGCATTGAAGTCTCTCGTGGCCTCACGTTATCGCGGAACAACCGGCCATAGACTGCTACTGCGATGGCCGTCAGCCCCAGGTTTATGCCAGCCATGATGCCCAAGTCGGCTTGGGTCAAACCCGATTGAGCGTCTCCCAGAAAGTATACTTCAAGGGCCACGGCAAACAGGTTCACGATGCTCAGCGGGAAGAGGAATTTCCAAGCGAAGGACATGATCTGGTCCACCCGCAACCTGGGGAAGGTGGCTCTCGCCCAGATGAACAGCACGGCGAAGAAGGCCACCTTTAGCAGGAACCAGACCGGCCCTAACGGTCCCGAGAGGAACGGTCCGACCCAACCAGCGAGGAAGAAGGTGGCGAGCAAGGCCGAGGACGCCAGCACGGCCCCGTACTCTGCGGCTTGGATGATGGCGAACTTGGTCCCGCTGTACTCGATGTGGTAGCCCGCAATCAACTCCGACTCCGCCTCTAGAACGTCGAAGGGAGTGCGGTTCAGCTCCGCCGACACGCCCACGATGAAGATGAAGGCCGCCAAGGGCTGTACCACCAGGAAGGGCACGGTCTGGGCGTTCACCACGTCGATCATGCTCATCGAGCCAGCGGCCAGCACGATCCCCACCAAGGCAAGCACTGCTGGCACCTCGTAGCTGATGAGGATTGCCACGCCACGCATGGCCCCGAACAGGGCATACCGGTTCCCCGAAGCCCATCCCGCCATGAAGATGCCCAGCCCGCTGATGGCGGTTATGGCCACCACGAACAGTACGCCCACGTTGATGTTGGCCAGGACCGTGTTCTGGGCGAAGGGTACAACGGCCAGCATCAGTATCACCGGGGCCATCATCACGATTGGCACCAGGGTGAAGGCGATGCGGTCGGCCCCCCTGGGCACCATGTCCTCTTTTGACAGCAGCTTGAGAAGATCGGCAATGGGGGTGAAGAGACCGAAAGGCCCCCAGCGGTTGGGCCCGATCCGGTTCTGCATCCGCGCGATCACCCTGCGCTCGCTCCATACGAACAGGGCCGCCCCCAGCAGCACTGCATTGATGAGGATAAACATGATGGTGAATCCGGCCACCACGAACCCTAACCAGCACAGCCAGTCGGGCAGTACGTGACCCAGCCCGTTGTAGACGGCACGAAAAAGGAGGTTGTCATTCAGCAGGCTGTCGTCCGCCAGTTGGCAGCGGTACAACATCAGCGGTCGACCTCACCCATGTTGATGTCGATGCTGCCGAGGGTCACCACCATGTCCGCCAGTTTCCAGCCCACCATCATTTCGGAGAGGGCCGTGAGGTTGATCAGTGACGGCGAGCGTATCTTGCAGCGGTAGGGTGAGATGCCCCCGTCGCTCACCATGTAGAAGCCCAGTTCACCCTTGGGGGACTCGACGCGGGCGTAGGCCTCGGCTCCCTTGGGTGGGCGGAGCAGCATCGGGAGATCGAGGCGCACGGGTCCGGGCCCGATTCTCTCCACGCACTGTTCCACCAGCCGGATGCTCTGGCGCATCTCCTGCATGCGCACCACGAATCTGTCCAGATTGTCGCCCGTTGTACCGATTGGCACCTCGAAGTCCAGTTCGCCATAGGCATCGTAGGGGTCGGCCTTGCGCCAGTCCCATGCCAGCCCGCTTCCCCTGAGGGTCGGCCCGGTGATGGAGCAGTCGATGGCTGTCTGCAGAGGCAGCAGACTGACCCCGCGGGTGCGGACCAGCACGATCTCGTTCTCCATCAAGAGCTGTTCCAGTTCGTCGAGGTAGCCGGGTATGTCGTCGAGGAGGCGGCGCAGGGCAGGCCAGAAATCGGCTGGTGCGTCGGCATACACCCCGCCGGGTCGCATATAGCTCAGCGTGATGCGCGCCCCGCATAGCATCTCGAACAGGTCCAGAATTCGTTCCCGCTCCCGGAAGCAGTACATCAGGGGCGTACCCAGGGCCCCCAGGTCCTGCAGGAAGAAACCTATGGCGATGAGATGGCTCGCGATGCGCTGCAGTTCGGCGGTTATGACCCGCAGGTATTTGGCCCGTTGCGGGGCTTCTATGCCCAGCAGCTTTTCCACCGTGAGGCAGTAGGCCTGGTTGTTGGTCAT
>JAAXIE010000214.1 GCA_012270525.1 Dehalococcoidia bacterium
CGAGAAGCTGATCCACTCGAAGCCCACCTCCTCGGCGAACTCGCACTCCTCGATCCCTTCCTGGTAGCTGCGCACCGACACTGCAGGGTCGTCATAGGCAGGAGGCACGGGCCATGTTGCAGGAAAGCTGTGCCTCTCCGAATAGCCCATCGCTCCCAGGTACGACGCCTTCATCCTTCAACCTCCGACCTCTGCATGGCCTGTCCTTAACTCTAGCACCAGTCCCACTTCCCGTGAAACCCCGCCCTTCGCAACCTTCTGCACCGACGCTATACTGCCCCCAACCATCCGTCCCAATCGACCCTTGCAACCAGACCCGTCACCCACCGAGAGGAGGCCCATCATGGCTACCGCCACCTATCTCCCCGATGCAATAGCCCCCGACCTGATTCTCCACAACGGTAAGGTGGTGACCGTCGATAGCAGGTTCAGCATCGCTCAAGCCGTGGCCGTCAAGGGCTCCCGCATCCTTGCCGTAGGCTCCGACCAGGAGATGCGCGCCCTCGCCGGACGCAAGACCCACTACGAGGACCTCGGCGGTCGCACCCTCATCCCCGGCCTCATCGACTCTCACATCCACGCCTTCGGCATTGCCGTGCGCCGCGTAAAGCAACTCGTCTTCGCCGATCATCACGGCATCACGTTACAGGGCATGCTCGCGGAAATCGGCCAATGGGCCGACATAACGCCACAAGGCGACTGGATCGTATCCCGCGGCCCCCACGCCCTCGATTTCATCGCCGAAGGCCGCCTGCCCGACCGCTGGGAACTGGATACCGTAACCGGCGACCACCCCTTCTACCTGATGATGCAGGGCCATCTGGGCGTCGTGAACTCCCGCGCCTTGGAGCTCGCTGGCATCGACCGCAACACCCCCGACCCCGAAGGCGGCAAGTACTACCGCGACCCCGCAACCGGCGAACCCACCGGTCTCATGCTGGAACGGCCCGCATTCCAGCCCTTCCTCAGCCGCATACCCGACTACACCATGGAAGACAAACTCCAGGCGACCCGAGAAATGAACCAGATATACGCCAGCCTTGGCATAACCAGCCTGCTCAACCCCGGTGAGGACCGCGACAACGTGGCCACCTTGGAAGAGTTGTGGCGTCGCCGCGAACTGCAGGTCCGCTGGAACACCCTCTACTGGGTCATGCCAAGCCAGTACGCAGGCAAGTCCTATGACGATGTCGTCTCCATGCTGCGCGCCCTCGGCCCTGCCAACGGCTTCGGCGACGAGTGGCTCCGCATCGGCGGGCTCAAGCTGCTTGCCGATGGCGGGTTCGAGGGGGCCTACATGCGAGAACCCTTCATGGAAGACGAGTTCGGCCCAGGTTGGCGCGGCATCCAGATGTGGGACGACGACTCCTTGACCACCGTCCTGCGCGCCGCCCGCGATACCAACTGTGGCGTGTTCATCCACGAACTCGGCGACGCCGCCCTCGACCAAGTCCTGGATGTCATGGACGTCGTCGACCGCGAGAAGTCCATCGCCGACCGCCGCTGGACCCTGGAGCACGGCGGCATCCTGCCCACGCCCCGCAACCTGGAACAGGCCAGACGCATGGGCATCGTCGTCTCCACACAGCAACCTATGGGCTGGGCCGTCGGTGCCACCACCCGTCGATTCTGGGGCGAACACCGTGGCAGCAACATGAAGCCCAACCGCACCTGGATGGACGCCGGCGTGGTGGTCAAAGGCGGCTCCGACGTCGGCCCCTACGACCCCATGCTCGGCCTCTGGACCTGCGTCACCCGCACCAACGTCGCCGGTGAGCCAATGGACCCCAAGGAAGCCCTCACCCGCGAGGAAGCCCTCCGCATCTACACCATCAACGGCGCCTACGGCACCTTTGAGGAAGAAATCAAGGGTTCTATCGAGCCTGGCAAGCTGGCCGACATGCTGGTGCTGTCCGACGACCTTCTCACTGTTCCCGAAGACCAGATACGTGACATAAAGGTCCTCGCAACCTACGTCGGCGGCCAACAGGTGCACCGGGCCTAAGCCTGGGTGTCCCTCCTCGTGGTACTAGGCTCTCACCTGCCTCCCAGCACCACCAGGGCTACGCCGCCAACCGCCGCGAAGGTGCCAGCTATTACCAGCCGGTTCAGACTCTCCAGTCGGCGCAGGAAAAGCGCTGACCCAGCCAGCGTCACCAGCGGCGCCGCGAAGGCGATGGGCACCACCACCGTCACCGGCGCGCGCCCGAGAGCTGAGAAGAAGCAGATAGCCCCCGCGCCGGCACAGGCCCCTGCCAGAAGAGTCATGGGTATGGCCCCCCTGCGGTCCTCGCCGAAGCTGGCAATCACCGGCCGGTGGGCCGCCGCTCCCAGCAGCAGCGTCCCGAACACCAGGCTGAACATGACCGTGATCAGGGCTGGCGAAAAGTTGGTGTTGATGTGCTTGGTCACCACCGCCACCGCTCCAAAACCGCACGACGCCAGGAATGCGAACACGTACCCCAGATTGTTGTATCCCGCCTGTCGGATGCTGCTGGCTTGTCTGCCCCCTGTCACGATGAGCGTCATTCCGACGACAACCACCAGCGTCCCCAAATACAGCATTATGGTCGGGCGCTCCCCCAGCAGGGCTATTGCCAGGACAGCGGAGAACACTGGTGCAGCGGCACTCAACGGGGCCGCCCGCGACGCACCAATCATGGATATCGCTGTAAAATTCAACGTCCGCGCCAAGGGGTGGTGCAACGTAGCCAGCAGCAGATACCAAGCGAAGACGATGAGCGGAAGCTCTTTGAAATCTCCTAGGTTGAATATCAGGGCCAGCGTTACCGCCATGACTGCGCCCGTGCTGACCGAAAAGAAAGCGGCCGCTGGGCCGGGTATCTTCTGTGTGGCGACACGGACGAAAATCTGGTTCGAGCCAAACCCAAGGGCAGCGCAGAAGGCGAAGACTATGCCTAACTCCAATGCCCCTTCCCTTCAGGGCCTCCGTGCCAAGCCGGTCTTTCCCCCAAATTACGACCCTTCCGGGAGGACACCGTGCCCCAGGGTTACCTGCTCTAGAATCCGGACTGCCCACATGGCCCAATAGGCCCGGTCAGCCAAGTGGCGGCCAATACTACCACAGCCACCGCCCTGGCACGGCTCCCCTTCTTCTACGGCTGGGT
>JAAXIE010000101.1 GCA_012270525.1 Dehalococcoidia bacterium
CCGACACGTTCCGTCATAGCTGCCTCACAATCCGATATCGTTACCCCCCATAATAGCAACCCCAGGCTGGCCCCGTTCCAGGGGAACCCTGCCACATGCGGCCTACGAGACCAACGACTCTGCTAAAATGACACAAAGCCCGAGGATTTTGATGTAGGGGCCCAAGACATGGGAGTGTTCAATTGGCCGCTCAGGCTGACAAGCCCAGACGGGCAACATTCATTGGACCTGGAAGCGATGGTGGATACGGGTGCGAGCTATACCATCGTGCCATCACGCCTGCTTCGGCAACTAGGTGTGGAGCCTTTCGATACAATCTCGCTGGTGCTGGCAGACGGGCGTCCCATCGAAATGGGCTTAGGACGAGCTACCGCTACGATCGACGGCAGGAGTGAACCGACTCTTGTAGTTTTCGGAGAGGATAACGCTCGTCCTCTCTTGGGGGCCTATACACTTGAAGGCCTGCGACTCGCGGTCGACCCCGTGCACCGGAAACTTATCCCCGCCACCACCGCTTGGGCCTAGAAGACCCCGACCAGAGCAAGCGTCACGTCTGCAACGCTTCCAAAGCCTGCATCACCAACTGCCTCCGCAACTCCTTCTCCTCATCAGGAGTGACGTTGGCGTCGCCCAGGACGTGCACTATACCGTGGCCCAAAACTACGCGGTTCGCCCCCACCATGCGGGCCACCGGGGCCACGGACGTGACCTGGGCCACCGGGATGCCAGCCTTCTCCAGTTCGGTTGCTATCGCAGCACCGCTGCGAGTGGACGTCCCTCAAGCCGAGGTCAGGACGACCGCATCCACCCCCGATTCCTTGAGCTTCTGCGCCATCTCGCGACCGAGTCGACGGCTGTTGGCCAGCGGGTTGGCCAACCCCGACGTGGACAGGAACTCGTCGAAGACCTTCCCGATGACGCCCGCTTCCTCCATCTCCCGAAGAACGTCCACGGGCACCAAGCGATCGGGGTCCTGCTGCACATACCGGGTGTCGTAACCACGATGGGCCACCTCGTAGTCCTCACCCCTCAGGTCGGCCACCTCCGAGATGTCGTAGGAACCCCAGATGTGGGCCGCATAGTTGGGAATCCGGTCAGGATTGCCCTTGGGCACCAACCCTCCATCAGTGACCACAGCAATCGTCGCTCCAGCCAGGTCCTCAATGGGGGCCGGGGCTTCCACAGGCTCGAAGGTCGTGACCACCAACTCCGACTCGAAGTCCTGGCCACTGCCCTTGGCTAGGGCCATTGCCACAAGGCGCTCGGCACTAGTCTCTTCCACCATTTCATCGCGCAGGATTCCCCGCGGAAAGTACCCATCGTCGCCGGGACGACCCACTGGGTCTCCTGCTACGAGCTTACGGGCGAGGGCGCACATGCGCTCCATAACGTCCTTCATCGCGGCGGCGTTGGCACCGGAATCGATGATGCACAGGTCCTGCCTGTAGAGGTCAACCCCTGGATTCTCCCCAGCCATCCCAGTCACAGCGGGAATCCCCAACTCGTCCCGCACTGCAGCGCACAGATGGCCCGCAACGATGCCATACCTCCCCGCCTCGAAACAGGGCCCGGCAACGAACAGATCGACCTTACTGGCCTTCACTGTCTCCAGCACCTGATCGGTGATGGCGGTCAAGTTCTCCGCCCCATAGTTGTCACCACATACTAGGGTGGTGACCACGAGCGCATCAGGCCCCATGACCTGCTGCAGCAGGCGACCAGGCCCCAAAGGGCCGTCGTGCTTCTCAAGAGGCGTCCCAGCCTGCTCCTCGCCACCGAGGCCACCGAAGAACTGGTTGAGATAGTGAACTATGCGCATGGTGGTCCCCTCCTTTGCCTGCGCCCCATGCCCCTGGGAAATTGCTCTTCAGTACACGAACGACCTGATGCGGGATGCCCCCTGCTGGTTGGTGGCTCCACAGACGTTGGCCGCCGAGACCTCGCGCAACTCCCCCAAGGCGGCTGCCGTGGCAGCACTGCCAGCGATCACACGCTGAGGCTCCGGCGTGCTCCATTTGGTGTCCATGCCTCCGCAGTAGACGATTGCATCCACCTCCGGGAAGTTGAACAGCAGGGCCGACTCCGCACGGCGGTCCTGCGACATGTCAGTCACCTGCACCGCGGTGCGCATTCCCAAGCCCTCGCACAGCCGCGCCGTCTCCGCCATGTCGGCGTGCGGGGCCCCACCGCCATACTTCGTCAGGACCACAACGTCGGCCCCGAGGTTCCACTTGGCCAGTTGCGAGGCCATCATGCAGTTGCGGTTCCGGTCGTCGCCGTCGGAAGCCGCCATGGTGGCGATGGTCCCCACGAAGTTGATTTCGCCAACGGCGTGCTTGCGGTACAACTCCAGCACCACGGGATGATTCTGGTAGAAATAGGTCTCTACCTGCATGTTCTGGTAGGCGCACACCAAGGCCCCGTCCAGCCATTCGTTGGGATGGAGAGGCACGGGCAACATGCCAGCGGTATTGTTGCCGTAGAGCACCTGCTCATCCACCTCCGCCACACGCTGGCGCGACTGGATCTGAGCGATGTAGGCCACCCGGGGCAGGGTGTTCCGACCAGCAGAGGCAGGGCCGTCCAGGTCGAATACCTCACGATGTGCAGGGGTTAATCCCTCGGATGCCAAGGCGAGATGCACTGCTGCCTTCGCCGACGCGGCCCTCAGGGCGTGCAGCCGGGCCCGGCGCGGGAGGTCGGGGATGACGTGGGGTGCTATCACCACGTGCTGCAGACCCCCGAAGGCAGTGGCTTCGGCTGCTGGGCCGCTCATTTCCAGCATCTTGCCCGCGGCCACCGGAGCGGACTCGTCCAACACCGTGACCGCCACCCCGCGGAGTACGTTGGTGACCCCTTGGCCCGCCACCGCATAGGGACCCAGTATGCCTGGGAAGTCGGAACCTGAACCGGCTTCCTTGGCTCGCGGCTCCAGTATGTCGAACACGATGCCGAGGCAACACGACTCACCGGGGGAGACGCTCTCGATACCCACGCTCTCCAACCGCCGGTCCTCCAGCAGCAGACTGGTCAGGGCCTGCCTGCTCACTTCCAGCCGCTGGCCTTCCAAGGCGGTATGATCCCCGAAGGCCACCTCGGAGACGGGATGTATCGAGAGGGTCAGGTGCATGGTCTGCTCCCAGCAGTGCGGGCGGCTACCGGCCAGCCTCCAGGCGCACTTGGCGCAGGGTGGTGGCTATCTCGTCCGCGTCGATGGCTAATTCTGCCAACGCGATATGCTCCTCGTAGATATCAGGGGCGATCTGCTCTTTGATTTCCGCTTCGGTCACATGGTACACGGGCAACCTGAGACCGATGCCCGCCAAAGGCCCGGCCCACGTCGGGTCTCCTTGGGTCACGGTAATGCCGTAGAGGCGACTGCTTTCGGGGTTGGGAGTGCCCAGGAGCACCACCAGGTCGGCCCCGTTCATCCTCTCCACGACCCGCTTGATTTCTTCTTGACCATCCAGGTCAAGGGCTCCTGCCGATGTTCAGACAAAGCAGTGGGTGGCTTCCAAGGCCACCTGCGCTCCCGCGCTCTGCGCGCAGAGGGCTAGAGATGCACCCTGCACGCCATCGCGCTCCCCCAGGACGATGGCCCATTTCCCTTTCAGTTCCACCGCTTCACCTCAAGAGACTGGGTTGCGTTCCACAATGAAGGACATACCGTCGGACATCTGGGTCATGCGACCGAGAAAGAGGCTGCCCTTGGCTAGGAACATTGCACGCTGAATGTCGCCAGCCATGATACGCTCTATTGCGTGCCCGAGAAAGGGCACCGCCGACGCGATGTGGCCTTGGGTGGGAGAAAACCCGACCATCCCGTGCCGGAGAGTAAAGTCGGGGACTTCCTCGCGGGCAATCTGCCCGCCCAAGACGGCCATGGCAGCTATCAGCCTGTAGTTCTGGGCTGGCACGTCACCCGATGAGGCTGGCTCGGTTATCTCCGGGTTATGCAGTTCGGTGGCGTATTTGTCCACGTCAGCAAAACCGAGGCCCAAGCGGGCCAGGGGTTCCTTCACGAGACTGCTCAAGATGGCCTGCTGGGATGAACCTGTGCCCACCGTGTGTCGGCCCACAGAATCGAGGCGCAAGACCGGATGAAGGCCGTCGTCAGCCGACACCAATACGGCCATCCCCACCAACACGTCTTCCAGCACCGGCATTCCGGCCTCAAGGTGGCCTTGGAACTTCATTCCCAGCTTGGCCAGTGAGCAGCCACCTACCACCGCCACCTGCTCATACAAGCCCGAACTCACCAGGGAAGCGGCCATCACCAGTCCGTGCACTGGTCCGCAGCAGAAGGCCTTGACGTCCGCACCAGTTGCGTTGCTGCATCCGCAGCCCTCGGCCACAGCCTTGGCCAGATTGCCTCCACCGCGCTGGTAGCGGTCTCCGACAGCTTCTTCACCACAGTTGATGACATAGTCGATACTGTTGGGGTCTACGCGGTCGTCACACAGCAGGCTGTGCAGCGCAGCTACCGCGGTAGCCTTGCAGGACAGGTTCTCCAGCAGCACTTCTGCCGTAAGTGAGGCATCTTCAGCATGCCCCGAAGAGATGCAGCCCACGAGCTGGCCATCCCTCAGGTGAAGGGGCAGGCAGCCTGCCGTCGGGTCTCCGAGCCTGCCCTGGATGCTCGCCAAGTCCTCCACGGACGTGTTCACAGCCGACCCGTCAACAAGCCCCATGCAACTCTCGCTGGATGCAGCCTCATGGGCGAACTCCTTTTCCAGTGACACGAGGTTGAAGGGGTCGCAGGACTTCAGCAGGGCGTAGAACCCCTGCTCAGCGATTATTCGTCCGTGCGGGCCCTGCCGCGACACCTCACCGATAGCGCCATACCAAGGGCGATCGATATCCCGCAGCTTCTCGGGGTGGAAGTCCCCCAACAGGACCCTGTGCGGGGGATAGGCGACGGCCTCTTCGAAGCTCCTCAGGCGGCTACGGATGGCTGGAAGGGTTCCCGGTTCCTTGATGGCTTCACGCCTTGGTTTGGAACCGTGCTCGACCAGACCGGGCGTGTGGGCTAGGAAGAAGCGAACGCCCACAAGAACCGCTTGCCGTGCCCCGTTCCGGGTTGTCATGACTGGAGATTGGGGGTCCTGAACACGTCCCGGGGTGCCCTCTACCTAGACAGCCCGAAGGCTGTGCCCTTCACTTCCGGGTCGTCCGAGGCTTCCATGCGCTTGCCAATGTCCACGATGAGGCTGCCCATTGTCGTCTCGCCCCAGAACCAGCGGTGCAACTCTTCCTCGCCAACGTTGGGACGCTGTTCCATGCGGGCCTCGTAGTAGAAGGCTTTGAGGTCGTCGATGCACCAACGTATGTACAGCGGTTCCGAGACGCCGTCCGGCCTCTCCGGTGTCTCCCCGTTCCGGTCCTGTGAGTAGTCCTGCAGGTAGCGCACGATCCCGCGGAAGCGTCGCTGGGGCACGCCTGTAAGACCGACGAGTGTGCGCCCGCCTTGGTTCTCCACCCATCGCTCGTAGTATTCCCGGAGGGAGGTCAATTCGTCGGCAGGGTCGGCCAGCGATTTCGCGCCGTCGGCTTGCACCGCCGACGCCTGGAGCAGGTTGACCGGCCCCTCGCCGTCTTCGGGGAACTCAGCCAGCACAGGTGCGTCGTCGTTTGTCAGAAGGCCCAACGCGGCCTCGACCACCTTGTGCTGGAAACCAGCG
>JAAXIE010000232.1 GCA_012270525.1 Dehalococcoidia bacterium
ATGAAGTACACGGAGGGCGAAGCGGCGGGGCAGGTGGTTGTCAGGTTCTGCCATTACAGCCATGAGGGACGCTTCAGGCGTTCGCCCCTGATGCTTTCGGGGGAGGCCATCGAGGACATGAGGCTGGCCTTGCATGGGACTCCGGAGTTGCGGGAATTATTGAGACGGCTGATGGAGTGAGGCCCGCCGGGGCCCAAGAGGGATAAGGGACGGCATGCACCGCCTCGCGTCTCGCTCCCTCTCAGTCATTGACCGCCAATTGACCTCGCTCCTGTCTTCTTCCCAGCCAGGACAGCTAGGGCAGGACGCCAGTAGACCTCAACATGTCCACCGTGCCCCGCAAGTCGGAAAGGTCTCCGAGGGTGATATCCGGGGCGTTGATTTCTTCCAATGGAGTGAGGACGTGTTGTGTCTTCACGTTCTCCACCAGGGGGTACTCGAAGGTCTGGGAGGCAAAATACTGCTGGGCTACGTCGGATAGCAGAAAGGCGAGGAACTTCTCGGCGTTCTCCGCGTTGGCGGCGGTCTCCAGGATGGAGGCACCAGCCACCATGATGGTCCCACCAGGGCCGCCCGCCCTGGGATGATAGTTGCGAGCGGGGAAGTTTTCGCCCTCCTCGGCGAGGAAACGGAACAGGTAGTAGTGGTTCACGAAGCCGACATCTATCTCGCCGGTAGACGCCGCCAATACCTGGGGGGTGTTCTTGGGGTAGACCCTGGGTTCGTTGGCTTGTATCGCTTCGAGCCATTGGCGAGTGCGCTGGTCGCCCCAGATCGAGCGCATGGCGGTGACCATGGTCTGGAATGACGCATTAGTAGGAGCCCAGCCAATTCGACCCTTCCACTTGGGGTCAGTAAAGCCCCACATATCGTCGGGCAGATCAGCTTCGGTGAGGGTCGCCGTGTTGTACACCACGGCGCGAGCACGCCCTGATATGCCGACCCACCTGTCTTCCGGAGATTGAGCCCATTCGGGCACTCTATCCAAGATGGCATCCGGCAAGGGAGCCATCATGTGCTGCACCGCTCCCAGGCCTCCGGGGTCTTGAGCAAAGAACACGTCTGCGGGACTGTTAGGGCCCTCTTCCTGCAGGGTAGCGGCGATTTCGGATGTGCCTGCGTACTTCACCTGTACATCGATCCCGCTTAGTTCGGCGAATTGTCGAATGATGGGAGCGACCAGGCTCTGGCTCCTGCCGGAATAGACGACCAGTTCGCCAGGATCACTGGCCTTGGAGACAGCCCGGTCCACCAGTTCTTCCACTTCCTCTGCGGTGAGGCTCGAGGCCATTGAGGTCGACTGGACTTCCTCGACCAGAGCCCTGATTGCTGTGGCATCGAGGGCAGGGTCAGCGAGTTTCGCCACGGCACTGGTGACTGCCGTTTCAAGTTCCTCGGGGGTGACACCTGCGGGAACTGGTTGGTCGAGTTCCCGCACCGCTTCCTGGACTATGGAGCGGAGTTCGGCCATGTCCACCGCGGGGGGCTGAGGCGGTGCAGGGGATGCCTCGGCACCACACGCGGACACCAATATGCCGATACCGGTTACCAACACGACGAGCAACCACCAAGAGCGACTAGACCACCTTGCCATCCTGAACACCAATCCTTTCACACGTACACACAAGGTTTCGCTCGTGACCAGGGCAGGCGAGGTGCTTTGCTGTAGTTCAACATCACTCTAAGTACAGCCAAGCTCATACCATATGTCCTACCTAAGTAGGTGAGAAAGAGGATAGTCAGTCAGTTGGTACTTGTCAACGTATTGAGAAGGACTTGTTCCACAACCACAGTGGGACTGCGCTCGGGCATTGGCAGCGGGGAGAGGTGTATAGGGACGCCCGGCAGGGGACCGGAGATGGAAAGAGGCATTGCGGCGGATGAGCAGGAACTGAAGAGGGCCAGCCTCATATAGGCCAGCTTCATCTACGGGACACCCGGCGAGAGAAGCTACCGGAACTGGTGGGGCTGCGGGCAGCCCGCACTCAGAGAGGGGGCTAGGCGGCGGCGAGTTCGGCGTCGTCCCCTTCGCTGGGGGGCTTGCGCTCCAGCCTGCGCACAGGGATGTTGGAGACGAGCATGATGGCATCGCCTTCGCGTCGCACCTGCAACTCCATGGAGTCGGGGTCGACCATCATGTAGTTGGAGACGACGGCGATGATATCGTTGCGCATCTCTTCCATGTAGCGCGGAGCGAGGCCCACGCGGTCCATGACCAGCACCATGCTGAGGCGACGGCGTGCGGTGCCGCTGGTGCTCTCGTGCTGGCGCAGGAGTCGCATCAGTTGCTTAAGCATGGTGGCCGTTCCTGCCGTTGGTGTTTCCGAATATGCCCAGTAGCCTGGACACCATGCCCTTTCGTTCATCGAGGTCGAGGAATGGGACGTCCTCGCCATCAATGCGGGCGGCGATCCTCCGGAAGGCCTCGCCGGACAGGGACTTGTTGTCGTGCACCACGGGCAGGCCCTTATTGGTGGCGACGATGACCTGGGAGTCGTCGGGCACGACGCCAATGACGCGGACGGAGAGGAGGCTGAGGACGTCGTCCTTGTCCATCATGTCACCCTCAGACACCATCTTGGCCCGGACGCGATTGATGACGAGGTCTGGGGTGCCGATGGAAGAGGCTTCAAGGAGGCCAATGACCCTGTCGGCGTCTCGCACGGCGGATACTTCGGGGGTGGTGACGACGATGGCGGCGTCGGAGGCGGCCACGGCATTCTGAAACCCTCGCTCGATGCCAGCGGGGCAATCGACGATGACGTAGTCGAAGTCCTCCTTGAGCCGGTTGCAGACGTCTCGCAGTTGCTCGGGCTCGATGGAGTTCTTGTCCCTGGTCTGGGCGGCGGGTATCAGGTAGAGTTCCTTGGCGTGCTTGTCGCGAATCATGGCCTGGTGCAGCTTGCACGTTCCCTCGACGACATCGACGAGGTCGTACACGATGCGGTTTTCCAAGCCCATGACCACGTCGAGATTGCGGAGGCCGATGTCGGTGTCGATGACCACGACTTTGTTGTCACGGAGGGCCAGGGCGGAGCCGAGGTTCGCCGTGGCGGTGGTCTTGCCGACGCCTCCCTTCCCCGAGGTCACAACAATGGTCTTTCCCATCACTTACCCTCCATTGCCCTGAATCTCCACACCTGCGCGTCGAAGGGTTCGACGACAATCTGCCCGTCGCGAATGCTGGCCATCTCCGGTTCGAGGCTACGACGGGACTTCTTGCGTTCCAAGCCGACGGCCACCTTGCGGGCTATGCGTATCTGGGTGGCCCTGAGGGACAGGGCGGCAATCACCGCACTCTCATCGCCCCGACTGCCCGCCGCCGCCACTCCCCTCAAGGCACCGAACACGATCACGTCCCCAGAGGCCTCCACCTGCGCCCCGGGATTCACGTCGCCCAGCACCAGGATATCGCCCTCATGCTGGGTACTGGACCCCGAATGACACGCGCCCCTCACCACCAGCGTGCGCTCCCGGTCTGGTGCGGTTTCCGGGGGCTGGATGACCGTGGATGCTCCCATGTAGGCACTGAGCCCTGCCTCCATGCGGTCGCAGGTGGTACGCCACTGGGAGACTTCCAAGAAGTACTCCTGTTCAAGCACACGCCGGATACGTTCGACTTCTTCGGGATTGGCCATGCGACGGCCAAGGTCGACGCTGACCTGGGCCCCAAGAAAGAAGCCCCCGGAGTCGTCGAGGTAGCGACGGATCTGATGCTCCAATTCCGATATTGGAGCGTTTTCGTCGAGGGAAAAGCTGGCGTGACGGCCACGTCCGCCCACCTTGATAGCAGGGGCTTTGACAGCCGGGGCCTTGATCGCGGAGGCTGCTGGTGCCAGAGATTCTTCTTTCAGCATGTGAACCGCCTTGAGAGACAGTGAGGGGAGGAACCCTCTTATCTCAGCGCGGGACCATGCCATAGAAGAGAACACGGTCCCATGAGCTAATGTAGTAGCTGGGAGCGTGGATGTGCCTATGAGTTGTGGTGCGAGTTACGGGCAATTTCTTATGACAAGTTGGCTGGCGTTACCGCTCCAACTTGCACGGCCTGATGCCAAGCAAGGGCGGCCGTGTAGTCCAGGCACGGGCTGGTCGCCTGCGGACACAGTGGGCCGCTTGCCGAGGGCCGCCAACGAGTGGGGCTTCTGGCTACCTGGCTATGGCGTAGGAATCACGTCGCGGGTCGGCACCGCCGCTGAGCATACCGCGTTCGCGGTCGACGACTATGGCACTGAGGCTGCCCATGCGGCCGGTGAAGTCGTCCCAGACCTCGACTTTGTGGCCACGGCGGGCCAGTTCGGCGGACACGTCGGAGGAAATGCGGCCTTCGACGCCAACCATGGCGGGGCGATAGGTGTGGGGCCAGAAGGAGTTGGGGAAGCTCCAGGTGGCGAAGCGGGGGGCTTCCACGGCCTGCTGGGGGTCCATGCCGTGTTCCACCACGTTGAGGAAGAGCTGGACCATTGACTGGCATTGCACGTCGCCGCCTGGGGTGCCGAAGGTCATCCAGGGCTTGCCGTCGCGCATGGCGAGGGCGGGGTTGGGGGTGAGCCGGGGGCGTTTGGCGGGGGCAAGGGATGATGGGTGGTCGGGGTCGAGCCAGGACTGGGAGCCACGCGAGGAGAGGATGAAGCCCAAGCCGGGGACAATGGGTGAGGTGGGCAGGGTATCGCTGGGGGTGGCGGAGAAGGCATTGCCCCAGCGGTCGATGACACAGGTGTAGCTGGTATCGCTATCGCCGCCGTCACCGGTGGGGGCGAGTTCACGCTCCGGGGCATCGAGGTAGGTGCGCATGCGCCGTGGGTCTCCCGCAGCGGGCATGCCGGGGAAGGCGGACCGGGGGTCGATGGCTTGGCGTCGCACCGAGGCATATTCGCGGGACATGAGGCCGTCCATGGGGACGTCCACGAAATCGGGGTCACCGTAGTAGGCGTGCCGGTCGGAGTAGGCCAGCTTGAGGGCCTCGATGACGTGGTGAGCGTAAT
Organism: Dehalococcoidia bacterium; assembly: GCA_012270525.1. Next base: position 4,986 of record JAAXIE010000232.1, read on the forward strand.
CGGCCCCGTTGTATTCCATGGAGCCTATGTTGACGGCCTCGAGCATCTGCAGGGCCTGAATCACAACCGGCCCCTGGCACCACGGCCCGCAGGTAAGGACGTCGATGCCCTTGTAGCTCCCTTGGGCTGGGGTCTCGACCTGGACGTTGAAGGAGGCGAGGTCTTCCATGGAGAGGAGACCGCCCTGCTCCCGGCAGAAGCGGACCATGTCCTCGGCGATGTCGCCGGTGTAGAAGCGGTCTCGGGCAGCCTGGATGGCCCCTTCGCGTCCCAGGTGGGAGGCGCGTCGCTCGGCGTCGATCATGCGGCGGAAGGTGTTGGCCAGGTCCTTCTGAATCAGGACGTCGCCGGTGTTGAGGGCCCTGCCGTTGGGGTAGAAGAGGCCGCTGGTGCCTCCCCAGCCATCCATGGCGTCCATGTCGGCGGTGAGGTAGTCGAGCTTGCCGTCGAGGGCTTCATGCAGGGTGTAGGAGATGGGGAAGCCCTTCTCGGCGATTTCCAGCGAGGGACCGACCACCTGCTCGAAGCTCATCGTTCCGTAGAGGCGCAGGGCGGTGAGCCAGGCGTCGACGGCGGAAGGGACCACGGTGCGCATGATGCCGTTGGGCATGTCGCCGCCGTAACGTTGCTGGAAGAGGTCGATGCTGGCGGCCTTGGGCCATCCGCCGAGACCGCTGATGGTGACCGTCTCGTTCTTGGCAGCATGGTGAAGGATGATGGGGGCGACGCCTCCGAAGCTGGTGTATTGAGGGAGCACGGTGTTGATGGCGATGCCGGATGCGACGCCGGCATCGATGGCGTTGCCGCCTTCTTCGAGGATGCGAAAACCGGCTTGGGCGGCCAGTTGGTGTCCTGACGAGACCACGTGGGTCACGCCGCTGGCTGGGGGCCTGTAACTGGGTATGCCTAGGGCCATTTCTCGCCTCCTGTTCTCAGTCGGGATGTCCACTGGTTAGCCGGAGATGTCTCGGGCCGGTGGCTTACCTACAAATCCTGGAACCGCCCGGTAGCGGCCCGGCCAGCATTCGGAATTGGAGCTACTTGGGCGGGATATGGGTGCAGAACCAGTCGAGGGAGTGGGCCATCACTTCCTCGAAGGCTGGGCCTTCGTACACCTCGTAGTGGCTGTAGCCGTTGAGGACGACCAGCTTCTTGGGTTCGCCCGCCTTAGCGTACATCTCTTCGGATTCTTCGGGGAGAACCAGCCGGTCGTTGTCGGTGGTGATGAACATGATGGGGGTGGGTGAGACTTTGTCCACCACCCATTCGGCGTTGAAGCCGAGGGTGTCATCGACGTACTCGAGGGGGACTTCGGTGACGGCCGAGGGGTTGCCCTGGCGTTGGGCTGCGGCCAGTTCAGCAGACTGACGGTCGGGTAGCAGCACGGAGCCGCGGTTGACGAATTCGGACTCGCCGGTGAGGACACGACGCTCGCGGTCTCTTTTGGAGAGGGCCATGAGGTCGTGCCACTCGTCGGGGCGACGGACGCGGGTCATCCAACGCTTGCCGTTCCCGACACCGACAACGCTCACGATGCAGCGGGCGCGGCGGTCGACGGCACCGACCCAAGTGACGGTGGAGCCGCCGTAGCTGGTGCCGAACAGGCCGATGCGCTGCGGGTCGACTTCGGGTTGGAGGGTGAGGAAGGTGATGGCCGCCTGTACGTCGGCCACACGGCTGTAGGGGGCCAACCGGGTGCGAGGCCCCTCGCTGGCGCCCCAGCCCTTGTAATCGAAGGTCATGGCCACGTAGCCAGCCCGGTTGAGGGCGGAGGCGTTGGAGGGCAGGTAGAGGTTCTTGACGCCGGTATAGCCGTGGCAGAGGAGGACGGCGGCGCGCCGTTCACCCGCCTTGCGGTCATCGGGCAGGTAGAGGTCGGCATCGAGTTTGAACCCTTCGCTGTAGAAGGAAACAGAACGTATCATGATGGTATTCCGTTGGCGAATGTGGTGGTCTGGGCAGCCTTCGAGACTAAGTTTGACTAGCCCTGGACTATATCTGAAAATGGGCTGGCCGTCA
>JAAXIE010000071.1 GCA_012270525.1 Dehalococcoidia bacterium
ATCACCTCGGAGAGATCGTCTCTCCAGCTATATCCTCGTATGGCCTCTTCCAGGTTTATCCCAAGATGAGCGGCCAAAGTCGTCATATCTTCCCTCTCAGCATCGCTGACTGCTCCCGTGGCAGACGAAGAGGTTCCCATAAACGCTTGGGCCGCTAGTAGGACGAGTAGGCCCAAGAGGACCGCGGTTCGCGTCGGTCGTAGCAATGGCATTACGCACCTCCTCAGAACCGTTTGAAGCAATATGCAAGCGTACGCTTACGTGCACTTGGGCTATATGCGAGTGCCTCTTTCAGACTAATGCAATGAGTCTAGTCGTGTCAATACCAGTCTGTAGTGGATATGCACTGACAGGCCCGTGTCCCTTTCATTCTTTATCTGACCCGACCAGTAGGGTTATGCCCGCCCCGTTGCCATTCCCGTGTATTCACCGCATGCACAGACAACACCTATCGGGATAGCTCCACATCAAGCGGATGGCCTGAGGTGAGTTGGAACGCTGGCTTCGGCCCTGAGGGAGTCGGCGATTTCCTGCTCGGTAGGCCACCAGTCGGGACGCTCGATTTCCGTCACGCGGTGGCGGATGATGTTTGCTGGCGGGTCGATGCGGTAGAGGCGACGGGCGTTGCCACCGAGGAAGCGGGCTTGGTAATCGATGGGGAGTTCGCACTCTTCCATCAGTTCGATGGCGGCCCAGGCGTCGTCCCCGTCGTGATGATAGACGTCGGAGGACCAAGCGAGGATGTCCTTGTAGAACTCAGGGAGTCGGGAAGGCGGGGCTTCGTCACCCTCGAACCCGGTGACACAGTGCTGGAAGAAGGTCTCGCTGGGGAGACGCTTCAGGGCAGGGAGGCGTCGCTCGTTGCGATAGAGAGTGTAGGTCTTGTCGCATTCGTCGAGGAGGAAGCTCAGCCATGTGGAGGAGGCCTCGAAGACGGCGGCGTTGATTCTGGGGTGCCTCTCGAAGAAGCCGGACATCAGCACCAGCGTCACCCAGAGGGCGGCCTCGGCTTGGAAGTTCTGCACGTTGGCCAAGAAGCGGTGGGGCAGCCCCGATGTAGTCATGGTGCGACGGATGAGTTCGGCACCAGAATACTGCTCGGTGTAGCCGGGTGGCTTGGCGTTGCCGAAGGCGGGAAAGGGGTGCATACCATAGACCACTCCGGTGTCTTCCAAGGCGTTCCATAGGGGTTCGTACTTGGGCTGGACGGGGTAGTTGCCTTGGGCGTCCATGGGTCTTATCAGGGCGACTCTACACCCCATCTCCGCCACACGATACAACTCTTCCACGGCATACTTGGGACTCTGCATGGGCAACAGGGCGGCGAAGAAGAGGCGTTCGGGGTCTTCCAGGGTGTACTGGTAGGCCCAGTCGTTATAGGCCTTGCACATGGCCTTGGCACCCAAGGCGTTCTGGAGCCAGGGGTAGGTGTCGATGTCGGAAGGGATGATCATCACCTGGTCGATGCCCTGGACATCCATGTCGCGAAGGCGTGGGGCAGGCTCACCCGCTCCGGCGTGGGCCAGATAGCGGGACTGTTCGGCGGTAATGGCTGTTTCCGGGTTGACGTTGCGGACGTTGATAACCCGCTGGATGTTGTGCTTCATGCCGGGGCCGGCGAGGCGGACGATGTCGACCTTGCCTGGTCCGACGTCGGGTACGGGGTAGAAGTTGCTGACGTCGGTCCTGCCGTTGACCAGCATCTGGTTGGTGGCGGGGTCATACCACATGGTGGACTTGAGGGCTTCCAGTTCGTCCTTGGGGAGGGCGTCGGCGGCCGTCTCCCAGATGAGGGCGGGCTCGACGATATGAGCATCGCAGTCGAAGGTGGGGAAGTCCTTGGTCATGGGCTGGAAACGCTGTGTGGGCACGATGCACCTCCTGATTGTCTGACAGGAACCATGACTGATGGCACATTAACCATCGGACGAGGTAGCGGGCTGGGTATCGTTGGAAGGGCTTATGATGCCATGCTGGCCAATTCCACCGCATCCCGTATGTAGTCGGCGGTCTCACGGATGCGTCTCTGGACGTCCTCGATGAGGTCATGATGGCCGAGATAGAAGCATTGGCCGTGAAGGAAGTCGGCGCGGGTGTGGTAGCGGCCAATCAGGGTTTCGACACGCGGGTCGATGTTGGCAAGCCTGTGCAGACCTCTGGCCGTTTCCGGGGTCTTCTCGGGTTCGAAGTCAAGCCGGGCCAGCACCAGAGCATCGGTGGCCCGCTTGGTTGCGCCCCATGCCTTCTCGGCTGCATCGCGGATATCTCCCGCATCCAAGTGTTCAAGGGCGGAGTCGAGAAGGGCACGGGCATCGTCGAAGATTTCGTTTACGCGGTCAATTGCTAACACATTTGCCTCGGAACAGACTGTAGGCACGGGGTGCGCGCAAGTCAAGGGAGGGTTAGACGCTGGCTTTCTCGCGATGTTTCTTCCTGCATCTCTGAAGCATTGCGGGACTGCGATATAATCTTCGCAACTCAATGCCGAAACGCGAGCGGTGGACAGGAGGCCAGACGTGTTGACGAAGGCACCCATGGAGAACATCGAAGCACTGAACCAGTGGCTGGGGCAGAACGAGTTGCGGGGTCTTTGGCAGGGCAATTCCTCGCTGTACCGGGAGCCGGACCCGTTTGGGCCAGCGCGGTTGTGGAAATGGGACACACTGAGGGCTGGTCTGGAGGCGGCCACTGAACTGGTGCCCACCGATTTCCGGGATACACGACGGGCTATACACCTGTCGCATCCGAGCCTGAACGGCGGGGCGACGAACACGCTGGCAATGGCGGTGCAGTTGGTCAAGGCTGGGGAGTCGGTGTTCGCGCACCGTCATACGCTGGCGGCGATGCGCTTCGTGATCCAGGGGAGTTCCGACGTATGCACCATCACGGATGGGGAGAAGTGCAGCATGGAACGGGGCGACCTGCTGGTGCAGCGGAACTGGGGTTGGCACAACCACATCAACGATTCGCCGGAGCATGCCATCTGGATCGACTGCTTGGACACGGGGCTGATGTCGATGCTGCGCACTGAGTTCTTCGAGGCCCACTCGGAGGAGAAGTTCCAGATGCAGCACTCGCAGGTCGATAGCGCGGTGCGGACGCCTGGGGCCCTTTCGCCTCCGGGACAGAGGCCGCAGAAGTTGTCGTACAAATGGAACGAGACGCTGCCAGCCCTGCTGGATAGTCTACCAGAGCACAAGAGCCCCTTCGACGCACGCTGCCTGGAGTATCGAGACCCTTCCACGGGCGGCTCCACCTTCCCGACTTTCTCGTGCTGGATCCAGATGCTGGAACCCGGTGAGGAAACGGCTGCGCACCGGCACACGGCCAACCATGTGTGCTATGCCTTCGAGGGGGCGGGAACTTCGGAGGTCGAAGGCGAGGAG
>JAAXIE010000117.1 GCA_012270525.1 Dehalococcoidia bacterium
CGCTTCCTGCCCCCTGCTGCTGGCGCATACGACGTGGCGGCAGGCTCGCGTACCGTCCCCGGTGCGCGTCGTACCGGCGAACCGTCAAGGCGCAAGGTCACCGCCAAGGGGTTCAGCCTGCTGGTGCATGCCCTGGCTCCCTGCGGCGTCGAGGACACCCAGTGTGGCTTCAAGTGCTTCCGGGCGGAGGCTGCCGAGCGCCTGTTCTCTCTGCAGAGGCTGGACGGGTTCGCCTTCGACGTCGAACTGCTGTTCCTGGCCCGCAGGCTCGGCCTGCGCACCATCGAGGTGCCCGTCGATTGGCATCACTCGCCCGAAAGCAAGGTGAGGCTGGTGCGGGATGCCTTGCGCATGGGTCGTGACATATTGGGGGTCAGGTGGTACTGGATGAGAGGTCGCTATGGGCCGCCCGCAGCCGGTTGATGGCCACAGGGCCGGTTTCGCCGCCGTCGGGGGCGCTGGCGGCGGAAAACTGGTGGTATTAAGGGCCCGTTCCATCTTGACCACGGTCAAGCTTTTGGTATAACTGGAATATGGCCCCATAGCGCGGGGTCATTCGTCTCAATAAGAGTCATTCAACCGGGAGGAGCCAAGGCAGGCGGGATCATGGAAGTGGACATCAGGATAAAGCGGGAAAAGAGCGCAAGAGCGGTCGCCCTGGCACTGGAAGGCAGGTGGGCGGAAGCGGTGGATTTGAACCGGGAATTGCTGGAACTGTTCCCACAGGACGTCGAGACCCTGAACCGGCTGGGGAAGGCGTACCTGGAGATGGGACGCTACTCCATGGCCCGGGGTGCCTTCGGGGCCGCCGTGGCGGTGGCCCCCCATAACACCATCGCAAAGAAGAACCTGCACAGGTTGGAGAACCTGCCCCAGGAAGAGGAGGACGAGGCTGCCCCTCCGTCCGCTTCCGGCCGCGTCAAGCCCAACCTGTTCATTGAGGACAGTGGCAAGTCGAGGGTGACCGTGTTGCACAAGCCAGCACCCGCCACCGTTCTGGCCAAGGTGGCCCCGGGAGACTTGGTGGACCTGCAGGCGGAGGAGCGACGCCTGGCGGTCTACACTTGCCAAGGGCGGTTCCTGGGGGAGGTCGAACCCAAGCTGGCGAACCGGTTGCTTCGCCTCATTCGCCAAGGCAACCGCTATTCCGGGGCCGTGGTTGGAGTGCAGCACCCCCGCATAGCCGTGGCCCTGCGGGAGGTATACACCCATCCCAGCCTCCTGGGTATCGCTTCCTTCCCTTCCAGCGGCCTGGCAGGGAGTGGTCCTCAGCCACCCCAAGCCTACGCCCGTTTGGACATGGAGCCGGAACTGGATGACGAGGACGTCCTGCCGGGGTGGAGTGACGACTACGACGGAGCCATCGATGGCGAGGTCGGCTCTCCGGTGGGCCGAGGTTTCGACAAGGATGACGATGAGGTTGAGTAGGGCCTTCATGGCCCTGCCCGCAACTTCACCAGCGACGGGTGCGCGTGCCTGAAGAGGACAGGGAACGGCCGCCCGCTTGGGACCGGGCCGCTTGGGACCGTGAAGCAGTCCGGGCATTGCGCTCTCACTTGGGGTACACCCAAGGGGAGATGGCCCAGGAGATGGGCGTGCGGCAACAGACCATCAGCGAATGGGAAACAGGCCTGTACCGCCCAAGGGGCTCCTCCAGCACACTCCTTCACATCATCGCCGAGCGGGCTGGCTTTCGCTATTCCACGGGCAAGGGGATGCCCAAGGCCCCAGCATCCGACGACGGATAGCGTTGCCTTGGTCTCAGACTCCTTGAGTGGTACACGGTAACGTGTATAATCGATGGCGTGAAGCCGGAGAAGGAAAAAGCGAAGCCTCCGCCGGAGTTGTCCGGTTTTTCGGAGCAGGCGTTAGCCCGCCTGTGGCGTGCCCGGGCAGTACGGGCTGGCCTGCTGAAAGCCCAGCACGGGGCCAACCTGAGGGTCATCTATCCGGGTCGACCCGGCACCTCCGCAGGTCCTGACTTCCGCGACGCCCTTCTCTACGTGGAAGGCGTGGGCCTGACCCGTGGCGACGTGGAGCTTCATCTGAAGCAGGGGGACTGGCGGGCCCACGGTCACCATCGCGACCACCGCTATAACTCGGTGGCCCTGCACGTGGTCTATTCCACGGAAGACGCTCCGACGGCATTGGCCAACGGGGCCGAGGCCCCGGTGCTATCGGCCAGACCCCTTCTGGAAGCACCAGCCACAGGTCCGCCTCCCCCATATCTGTGGCGCCTTCTGGAGATGTGCGGGTACGCCCAGCCGTCCACCGAAGAGGAACTTGGCTGGCTTCTGGACAGGGCAGGAGATGCCCGGTTCGAGGAGAAGGTCGCAGCCTTCCGGGGTGAGATGGCGCAGGAGGGGCCGGAGCAGGTCCTGTATGCAGCCATAATGGAAGGGTTGGGCTATAGCCAGAACCGCGCTCCCTTCATCGAACTGGCCTATCGTGCACCCATCAAGGAGTTGCGAGAGAGGGCCTTGGCCTTGCCGGCACCGGAGAGGCGCGCTGCCATGGAAGGGTGGTTGCTGGAAGCGGCTGGCTTCAGGCCAACGGAAGCGGGCCCAATCCAGCCCCCAGGTCCCGTGCCATGCCCCCGCTGGAACCTGTTCCGGGTGCGCCCGGTCAACCATCCCCAACGGCGCATCAAGGGGGTGGCGTTGCTGTTGGAACGCCACCTGGAAGAGGGGCTGGCGGCTGGCATGGTCCGGCTCATCGGAGAGGGGGCCGCGGTCCTGCAACAGGGGCTGACCGTGCGGGAAGAGGGACGCGCCCTCATTGGCCCCGACCGGGCCCGGGAACTGGTCATCAACGCCGTGCTTCCCTTCGCCGTGGCTTGTGCTGGCATGCTGCCCCACCCAGTCCTTGCAGAGGCTGCTACCGGCCTATACCATGGGCACCCCAAGACCACTGGCAACGAAGTCCAACGGGAGATGGCCGAGCTTCTGGTACCCACCCAATGGCGTCCCACGATAAGCAGTGCCCGGCGCCAGCAGGGACTCCTTCACCTGCAGCGCCTGCTGGCCAGGTCCGACTTCAGGGCCGGACACTAGCTGGCGTCCATGACGTCGCCAGCCCACGGTCCCGCTGTGTCACCAGTGCGCAGCGTACTTCTTCTCGAAGGTGAGCGGGTCTGGCACCGTTTCGATCCCCATCGCGGCCTGCTTGAGGATGCCCCGGAAAACGGCCCCCTTCTGGTGCTTACCAGCCACCGTCTCATCACTTTCAGCCAAAACCGGGGCCATGCCCAAACACAGATGATCGCGCTGGAGGACCTGCACGCCGCCAGCGCAACCCGGCATTCCAGGCGGCTGGCCCAACTGCTGCGTGGGCTGGCCTTGGTGCTACTCGGCGTGGCGGTCTACCTGTTCGT
>JAAXIE010000116.1 GCA_012270525.1 Dehalococcoidia bacterium
ATCCCTGCCAAGCCTTGGCCGACCTCCAGACCATTTCGGAGAAGAAGGGAGGCCTTCAGGGGCGCAGGATATGCTTTGTGGGGGACGGTAACAACGTGGCCCGCAGCTTGGCCTTGGGAGCCTCCGGTGCTGGTGCCGAGTTCTGCTGCGCTTCCCCTGTCGGCTACGGGTTGGACGACGCCAGCCTTTCCCAAGCCCAGGAGCGGGGGGCCGGTGTCGGAGGCAGCGTCCGCCAACTCCGCGACCCCTATGAAGGCGTGAAGGGTGCCGACGTGGTCTACACCGATGTGTGGACCAGCATGGGGCAGGAAGAAGAATCGGATGTCCGACTCAAGGCCTTCCGTGGCTACCAGGTGGGCCCGGAGCTACTCGCTCTGGCCAAACCCGACGCTATCTTCATGCACGATATGCCCGCCCACTACGGCGAGGAGGTGCCTCCGGGAATGTTGGAGCACCCTCAATCAGTCGCATTCGATCAAGCCGAAAACCGGCTGCATGCCCAAGCGGCCGTTATGGAGTTCCTGCTCTCCCCAGCCCCATAGAGAGCCCGTCAGTCCGGTAACTGGTCTTGAATTCAGGAGGGCACCATGCCCCCTCCCCTTGTCGCCATCGTCGGAAGGCCCAACGTAGGGAAGTCGACCCTCTTCAATCGCATAGTGGGGCGTCGCGAGGCCATCGTGAGCGACGTTCCCGGCACCACGCGAGACCGTGTCATCGCCGTCACCAGCTGGGACGATTTTACCTTCACCCTCGTGGACACTGGCGGCTTGGAACCCTTCCCCCAGGACGTCATGCGCGACCAGGTACGGGAGCAGGTGCAGATGGCCGTCGACGAGGCCGATTGCATCATCTTCCTGGTGGATACCGCCGAGGGCGTGACCCTGATGGACGAGGAGATCGCCCAGTGGCTGCGACGTACCAGCAAGCCCGTGGTCCTCGCCGCCAACAAGGTCGATAACCCGCGCCGGGAGCTCCTCGTGCCCGACTTCTACATGCTGGGCATGGGTGACCCGGTGATCATGAGCGCCTACCACAATCTGGGCTTGGAAGACCTGATGCTGGCTGTCCAGCAACAACTCCCCTACTCCGAAGAAGAGGAAGAGGAGCAGGGAGGCCCCATGTGCCTTGCCATCATCGGGCGCACCAACGTGGGGAAGTCCGCGCTGGTAAACGCCATTCTGGGTCAGCAGCGGGCGATAGTCAGCGACGTGCCGGGCACGACCCGCGATGCTCTCGATACCCACATGGAGTATGCAGGCGAACCCGTGGTGCTCATCGATACCGCCGGCATTCGGCGTCCCGGCTCGGTGAAGCGGGGCATCGAACGCTACAGCGTCCTGCGCTCGGTGCAAGCCGTGCAACGCTGCGACATCGCCCTGCTGGTGATGGACGCCAGCGAATTGGCCACCAGCCAGGACGCCCACATCACGGGCTTGGCTTGGGACGCCTACAAAGGCATCATTGTCGTTGTGAACAAATGCGACCTGCTCCCTGCCGATGTCAGTGCGAGGGAAGTAGCCGTGCAACGCGTGCGTCGCACCCTGCATTTCGCACCCTACTTGCCCATCTGTTTCACCTCGGCCCTGGAGGCGACCGGCATTGACGACCTGATGATCACCGCCCGTGCCACTTACAACGAGCGCACCCAACGCGTAACCCCCCCGGAACTTGTGCGAGCCATGCGCCAAGCCCTGGCTCGCAATCCCCACCCATCGCGGAAGGGGAAATCGATCCTGCTGGAAGCAGTGCGACAGGTGGACACCAACCCGCCAACTTTCGTCTTCTCCGTGGACAACCCCTCGTTAGTCCACTTCTCGTACCAACGCTACCTCGAAAACCATCTGCGGCAGTGGTTCGGTTTCACCCACACTCACCTGCGTCTAGTCTTCAAGCGCCGCACATGACCCTCCGGAGCGCCGGACTCGCCATAGCCGTCGGCTCGCCCCTATTGGCCCTCTACATACTGGGGGTAATCCTTCTCCTCGACCTGGACTCCCCGCAGGGCCAGTACGCCCTTGCAGTGCCGGTCGCCATCTTCCTGGGTTTCGTGCCGTGGGGCTTCCTGCTGGACCGCATGACAGCTTCCGGCCAGCCGGTCGAGGCAGGCACCAGCCCTAAATGGCTGCCCGTGTTCGTCGCCGTCCTGGATGCCGCCAAGGGGGCCCTTGCCGTGGCCTTGGGCTGGGCGGCCATTGGAACGGCCGAGGGCACCACGGGGGTGGGTCTGGCCGTCCTGGCTGGGGATACCTCGTCCCGGTGCCTGTTCCGCTACGGACGTACTGGGCCTGTAACCGTAGGGTCGCTGCTGGTACTGCAGCCACTGGCGGGTGCCGTAGCCGTCGCACTGGTCCCTCCAGCGGCCCTGGCGGCACGCCGTGGCATACCGGGAGGTTTGTTGGTCGCCTTGGCTGTGCTCGTGGCCCCTCTGGTAATGGTCTTGGTCGGGCAGTCGGAATACATCCTGCTGGCCTTCGCAGGCCCAGCCGCCGCGCTGATGCTGCTCCAGTACCGGAAAGCACCTCCATCAACTGGACTAGCGGGCCCTAGGTCCCCAACTCCCCCCGCGAGTACATCGCCACCGTGATTGAGGCGATGGCTGCCGTCTCTGCCCGCAGGATGCGCCGACCCAACGAAACGGTGACGACACCCTTGCGACGCGCCAGTTCCACCTCCCCTGGATCCCAGCCTCCCTCAGGCCCGACAAACAGAGACACCGCGCCCTCTTCGCCACCATGGGATGCCTGCAATGCCTCTCGCACTGAGCATCCCCGTTCCTCCTCGTAGGGCATCAGGGCCAAACCAGGTGGGAGTTCGTTGCAGGCTTCAGACAAGCGCATGACGGGCAATACCCGAGGCATCACCGCCCTCCCGCACTGCTCTGCCGCCTCGGCTACTATGCGACGCCAACGGGCCAACTGCTGGCCACTGCCACCCGGTCGCGCGATGGACCTGACGGTGACCATTGGAACGAAGGTTGACGCCCCCAACTCGGTGCCCTTCTGCAACACCCAGTCCATCTTGTCGCCCTTTAGAAGTGACTGGTAGAGGGTGATCCTGGTTTGAGGCTCGCCCCGGCCGGGTGACACCTCGATGACACGGGCATCGATTTGGTCGTTATCGAACGTTCCGAGTTCGGCCAGGTACTCGCAGCCAGAGTTGTCCAGAAGCACCACCCTGTCGCCAACGGACATGCGCAACACACGAGAGATCTGGCGGGCAACCTGCCCCCTGACACGTGCCTTCTCGCCGTCCAGCCATTCCGGTGGAACGAAAAAGCGGTGAAGCCCGTTCTGCATCAGCGTCTGCTCCAAGCCCTGTCCGGTGGAACCCGCAGCCGGGTCACGGCTTCAGTGCGATGATGCAGGCCCATTCGTCCGTGTAGTCCACGCTGATGTCCCCGAAACCTGCTTCCTGCAGCGTCTCTATCACGTCAGGGGTCTGGTCCTGTATGAAGCCTGAGGCGATGAAACGGCCTCCCGGTTTCAGGGCTTCCAGCGTAGGGGCTGCCTTGGCCTGTATCACCCGGGCACTGATGTTGCCTACTGCAAGGTCGAAACTCTCCGCGGGTGCTTGTGGCAGGGGTAGAGTCCCTCGCCCCAAGCGCACCCCTCGACCCAACCCATTGGCGCGGCAGTTCTCGCGCGCGACCTTCACCGCGTTGGGGTCGGTATCAATGGCCACTGCTGGCCCGGCCCCCAGGAGCTTGGCTGCCACCGTCAGGATGCCCGATCCTGTACCCAGATCCAGAATGGTCATTCCGGGAGTCACCAGTTGCTCCAGCGACGTCAGGCACATCCGCGTGGTGGGATGATACCCCGTGCCGAAGGCCATGCCAGGGTCGAGGGTAATCACAAGCTCATCAGGTCCGCCTTCATACTCCACCCATGAAGGCCGGATGACCAGTCGTTCCCCGACCCGGAACAGGCTGAAATGGGCCTTCCAAGCCGTCTCCCAGTCTTCCTGTACCAGTTCGCGGGTCACCAGTTCGGCTTCGGGGACCAACGCTCGTACCAGCCGCACTCCAACATCAATCTGCGCCAGCCTGCGATGGGCCCTGTCCGAAACGTATGTCCGAAGCACGGCGTGGTCGGCTTCAGGCTCCTCGATGGAGAAGCCCCGGCCATGTCGGTTGAACAGGTAGGAAATGGGTTCGACGAATTCCCGTGGCACCCTGACGCTGAGTTCCAGCCACTTCAAGATCGATGACTCCCGACTATCAAGAGAGAGCATTCGCCCGGTTGGGTTCGGGGCTAGTCGAAAACATC
>JAAXIE010000238.1 GCA_012270525.1 Dehalococcoidia bacterium
ACCTCGCAATCGCTGCGCCACTGCTGGGTCGTTCCGCCATAAACCAGGGCCTTGCTGGAGAGTTCGGGCACCAAGGCCTCAACCGCATTCAACCCTCGGAAATAGTCGGAAGCGATGGTAGCCCCAGCCTTGATCTCGATGGCCCCGATGTTCGGCCCGGTGCTGTAGAGCAGGTCGCACTCCAGGCCGCGGGAGTCCCGGAAGAAGGAGAGGTTGGCCTGTAGACCCCTGTTGAAGCGGTGCTTCAGTGCTTCGGACACTACTGCATTCTCAAAGAGAGGTCCCCGCAGGGGGTGGGTGGCCATCTGGTCCGATCTCTCGATACCGATCAGGTAGCTGGCTAACCCCACATCGTGGAAGTAGAGTTTGGGCGACTTGACTAACCGTTTCCGTATGTTGGCGTGATAGGGTGGAACCTGGAAGACGATGTAGCTGGCCTCCAGGATAGTCAGCCACTCTCTTGCAGTGGTGTGCGACACCCCAGCATCAGCCCCCAGGGAAGCCAGATTGACCAGTTGGCCCACCCTCCCTGCGCACAGACGGACGAAGGTGCGAAAACTTGTCAGATTGCGGATTTCGCCCAGGCGACGGACGTCCCTCTCCACGTAAGTCTCGAAGTAGTCGCCCATGGCCTGTTGCGGGTCCAACTGTTGGTCCAGGACTCGGGGATAGAACCCGGAGAAAAGCACCTCGTTCAGGCCGCTTCCCGACCTTATCTTTCGTCGCTCCGCCATGGAGAAGGGGAGGAGCCGGAGCAGACCAATGCGCCCCGCCAATGACTGGGAGAGGGCATTCGACAAGCCGAACTGTTCGCTGCCTGTCAGGACGAAAAGACTATTCCGGCCACTCTCATCGGCTAACACTTGCAGATAGGACAATAGCTCGGGAACATGCTGCACCTCGTCGATCACCGCCCCATCCGGGAATTGGGACAGAAAGCCCCGCGGGTCCGACATTGCGAACGCCCGGAGGTCAGGGGCCTCCAGGTTGGCGTAGTCCATGTGGGGAAAAGCCGCGCGGCACAGAGTCGTCTTGCCTGATTGCCGCGGACCGGTCAGCGCAACAAAGGGGTACTGCCGGAATAGCGAGACCAGGCGAGGCGTGATTTCCCGCTCTATCATGGAGCGAGCATAGCTGACATGTGAACAATATGCAAGTAGTACCTGCAGAGTGTGCAAGTTAGCTTGCTAGTCTATCGGGCCAAAGGGGCGGGGAGCTAGAGATTCCCGGCACTCTGCACAATTTGATGATACTAGCTGCAAATTGTGCGTCGCTCAATATGCCAGCAGGGCAACGATGTGTCCTCTTGGTATCGCACGGGCGAGCGACTCATGACAGCGGGGCTGGCGCGTACTGTGGAGAACCTGCGGATTGCCGCGAAGTCACCCCCCCTAACTCATTCCCGTGCCACCCGTCACGGGAATCGACTGGCCCGTCATGAAAGCCGACTCCTCGCTCAGCAGGAAGATGGCGGCCCCCACCACGTCTTCCGAGGTTGCGGGGCGTTTGATTAGCTGCATCTGCGCCCTTTGCTCCAGGTACCATGGCTCATAGCCAGGTTCGCTCAACACGCCCTCGGTCCCCGTGAGGGCCGGAAGAATGGTGTTGACCCGGATATGATGGCTGGCAAGCCCTGTCGCCAAAGCCCGGGTCAGGGCCATGATGGCCCCCTTGGAACTCATGTAGGCGGCGTGCTGCGTGGGAGGGGTCAAGAACGTGGAACTGCTGATATTCACGATACTGCCCCCGCCCCTCTCCCTCATGGAATGGGAAGCGGCACGCGCAACTACGAAGCTGCCCCACACGTTGATGTTGTAGATGCGGTCCCACGCCTCCTTGGTGATGTCCGCCAGGTTGATCCGTGGGAAGATGCCAGCATTGTTCACCAACCCGTCTATGCCGCCCAGTTGCCGGTCGACGCTATCCCGCATCTCCAGGACCGACGACTCCTCGCTGACATCCACCGGCACTACGATGGCGCGACCGCCCTGGTCTTCCACCATGGCCCGGGTCTGCTGCGCCGTCTCCTCGTTGAGGTCGGCCACAGCTACCGTGGCTCCTTCCCTGGCCACCCCCAGGCAGTAGGCCCGCCCGAAACCCTGGCCTCCCCCGGTCACCAACACGACCTTGCCGTCCAGCCTAGCCATCTCGTGCCCCCCTTGCCTTCAACTGCCTGTCACCGGTCCCGCTGTACCCATGGACCCGCGGCCCAGACTCTCCTACCCTGTCAGCCCCACTTCATCACCGGACACTCCCGTCATGATTCCGGCTGCATCCCTAGACCATCCCTATGCCACCGTTGACCGGTATGCCTTGGCCGGTCATGAAGGCCGACTCATCGCTCAGCAGGAAAACGGCCGCCCCCACTACATCCTCGATCTCCGAGCGCCTCTTGATTAGCTGCTTCTGCACCCTGGAATCAAAATATTCGTCCGAGATGGGACGGCCTTCCAGCACGCCCGGCGTCGCCGTGAGCCCGGGATAAATGAAGTTGACCCGTATCCCATGAGGTGCCAGGCCTGATGCCAGCACCCGCGAAAGAGCGATCACTGACCCCTTAGACGAGATGTATGCAGCACTCCCGGGCGATGGGTTGAAGAATGTGGAACTGGCGATGTTCACGATGGTCCCGCCACCACGCCGCCGCATCGAGTGGGACACCGCCCGGGCGGTGATGAAGCTACCCCATACGTTCGTGCTGTAGACGTTGTCCCAGAACTCCTTGGTGATGTCCTGGAACGCCATCGGCGGCATGATGCCAGCGTTGTTGATCAGCCCATCGATCCCGCCCAGGTCCCGGTCTACGGCATCCCGCATGGCCAAGACGCTACCCTCGTCCCGTACATCCAGGGGATATACGAAGGCGCGGCCTCCATTCTCCTTGATCGCCGTCTGAGTGCTCTTGCCGGTTTCTTGGTCCATCTCGGCGATGGCGACGGTCGCCCCTTCTGCAGCCAATCGCAGGCAGTGGGCCCTGCCGAAGCCACGGCCCCCGCCCGTAACCACTATCACCTTGTCGTCCAGTCTGCCCACCGCTTCCTCCTCTCGCCGCTTGGGCTGCGACCCTTGGTCCGTGACTTTCGGGCTCTGGCCTCGGGCCGGATGCTAGATCATGCTGCCGCCACCGTTCACCAGCATGGACTGCCCGGTGACGAAGGAAGAGTCGTCGCTGAGCAGGAACATGGCAGCCCCCACCGTGTCGTCCGCCTGCTCCTGTCTCTTGATGAGCTGCATGTCGACCCGGCTCTGCATGAACTCTGCGCTGAAGTCGGGGCTGCCCATGATGCCGGGCGTGGCAGTGAGGCCCGGCAGTATGGTGTTGACCCGGATGCCGTCGTTGGCCAGTTCCGTCGCCAGCGAACGGGTCAGCGCGATGATCGCTCCCTTGGACGATACGTAGGCTGGCTGGTTGGGGGGCGGCCGGAGGAAGGTGCCACTGGAGATGTTGACAATGCTGCCACCGCCACGGCGCCTCATGGAATCGGCAACGGCCCTCGCAGTCACGAAACTGCCCCACACGTTCACGTTGTATATCTGGTCCCAGTGCTCCTTGGTGACATCATCAATGGACGCCACCGGGTAGATCCCCGCATTGTTCACCAGGCCGTCGATGCCTCCCAACTCCCGGTCCACCTGGTCGCGCATGGCCAGCACGCTCGCCTCGTCGCTGACATCCGTCTGGATGACAATGGCCCTGCCGCCCAGCTCCTCGATGGATGCTTGGGTCTGCAGGGCATTGTCCATGTTCACGTCGGCGATGACCACTGTGGCCCCTTCGGCGGCCAGGCCAAGGCTGTAGGCGCGACCGAAACCGAGGCCCCCGCCAGTGACCACTATGACCTTGCCATCAAACCTTGCCATCCTTACCGCCTCCCTCCATAATTGCGACGGCCATCAACGCGACAGTTCGAAGCCTTGGTGCGACGGGAACCTTCGTTTGCGTCGCACGTTGCCGGACATGGCTGTCGCGGGCATTGTATGAGACGCCCCTGCCCGTGGCAACACAGAGGTATCCCTGGGCCAGTACCGGCTGGAGACCATCCCGCCCCGGAGCCGGATGTCCCGCTTCCCATGGGACCCGCTCACGTCAACCCCCAGGAGGCTGAAGAATGGCCAGTGCAGGTCGGGTGCCCGTCGGCATAGCCATGCCCCAATTCTTCCAGGAAGGCCCCACCGACATGGAGTTGGTCCGCCGTTGGGTCACCCGGGCCGAGGAACTCGGTTTCGAGAGCCTCTGGACCCAGGAAGACATCACCGGCGACGACCCTTCCCTGGAGCCCCTGACCCAGCTCAGCTACGTGGCAGCCCTCACCAACCGCGTCCGGTTGGGTGTGTCGGTGATGGTGGCCCCGCTGCGCAATCCGGTGCAGCTTGCCAAGAGCCTCGGCAGCTTGGACCACCTGAGCAACGGTCGCCTGACGGTGGGTGTGGGCATCGGCGGCAGGCTCAATATGTACCCTGCTTTTGGCCTCTCATCGGATCGCCGGGTGACCCGTTTCACCGAACTGCTTAACGTGATGAAAGCCCTGTGGACCGAGCCCCTTGCCAACTATCAGGGACAGTTCTGGCAACTCGAAGACGTTCCCATGGAACCCAAGCCGGTGCAGAAACCCCATCCCCCGGTATGGTTCGGCGGCCGTCACCCCGACGCCCTGCGCCGGGCCGTGCGCCATGGCGATGGCTGGATGGGGGCTGGCTCCAGCACCACTGCCAGTTTCCTCGAATGCGTACAGCACGTGAACACCTTCCTGGAAGAGGCAGGACGCGATCCCGCCACCTTCCCCATCTCCAAGCGGGTCTACCTCGCCATCGACGACAACGAGCAGCGCGCCGAGGAGCGCATCACCAAATGGTTCGACAATCGCTACCATAACGCAGCCTTGGGTTCCCAGGTCTCGGTGTGGGGCAGTGCCGCCAAGTGCGCCGAGGAACTGGGCAGGATCGTGGACGGTGGTGCCGAGATGGTGATGCTTAACCCCATGTTCGACCACATGGAGCACATGGAGCAGTTGGTGGAAGAGGTCGTCCCCAACATCTAGGAGTTGTTGTCATGGTGGACTGGAACGCCCGTGGCCATGTGGCCCAGGACATCACCGAGGCGGCGGGCATGACCCCGCTGCTGCGGTTGGGCCGGGTGGCCCAAGGGCCACAGGAGTTGTGCGCCAAGCTGGAGTTCATGAACCCCACCTCCAGCCTCAAAGACCGGATACTGCGCCATATGGTGCTGCGGGCCGAGGAGCGAGGCGACCTGCGCCCCGGGATGACCATCCTCGAGGCATCCACCGGCAGCACTGGCATCGCCACCGCCATGATCGGGGCGGTGCGCGGCTACCCCGTGGTCATCGTGATGCCTGAGGGGATGAGCGACGAGCGCAAGGAGTGCATGCGGGCCTACGGGGCCGAACTGGTGCTGACTCCAGGTGCCGAGAGCGATGTGGACCTCTGCCTGGAGAAGGTGGAAGAACTGAAGGCGGGCAGTCCCGGAAGGTTCTGGGAACCTGCCCAGTTTTCCAACCGGGACAACATCGAGGCCCATTACCTGACCACCGGGCCGGAAATCTGGGACCAGACCGGTGGCCGGGCCGATGTGTTCGTCGCTTCCCAGGGTAGCGGAGGCACCGTGTCGGGCGTGGGCAAGTACCTCAAGGAGCGCAACCCCGCAGCCCGGGTCTACGCCGTGGAGCCAGCCGAGTGCCCCATCCTGTCAGGGGGCGGCTGGGGACCCCATCTCATTGAAGGCATCGGCGACGGCTTCATACCCGACAACCTGGACTTGGACTACGTCGACGGCGTGGTGACCGTCTCTTCCCAGGAGTCCATCGACATGGCCCGTCGCTTGGCCCGGGAAGAAGGCGTCTTCTGTGGCATCTCCTCGGGGTGCAACGTCACCGCTGCCAACAAGCTC
>JAAXIE010000146.1 GCA_012270525.1 Dehalococcoidia bacterium
GGCTTCCTGTGCGGGGTGTAAGATGCGCGGCAAGGCCCCAACCCCATACGAGGACGTGACCTATGGAGCGTAACCTTCCCCACGCCGACACCGTTCTCCACAACGGCCAGGTACTGCCCGTATCCGACGACTCTGTCCAGCAGGCGGTCGCCGTCCGTGACGGGCGCATACAGGCCGTCGGTTCCGACAGCCAGATGCTCGCCTTGGTCGGCCCCGGCACCAGGAAGGTCGACCTGCGAGGCCACACCCTGATACCCGGCATCGTCGACATACACGCCCACATGGACCGAGAAGGCCTCAAGAACGATTACCCCTCGTTGGCAGGTGCCCGCTCCATCGCAGAAGTCCTCGACGTCGTCCGAAGGGAGGTGGCCACCAGAAATCCGGGCGAATGGCTGGTGACCATGCCCCTGGGAGAACCGCCCAACTACTCCGGTATGCCCGAAGGCTTGGCCGAGGGACGCTACCCCACCCGGCATGACCTCGACCAGGTATCCCCCGATAACCCGGTGTACCTGCGCGGTATCTGGACTCCCTGGAACATGCCACCCTCCGTGTCCGTCGCCAACACTGCTGCCCTCCAGTTGGCGGGCATCAACCGCGACACCCCCTCCCCCGACGAGACCGTGACCATCGAGCGGAACGAGAACGGCGAGCCCACAGGCGTCTTCGTCGACTACAACCGGTATCCCTCCGTGGAGTTCAACCTGATGCGCGTCGTGCCCCGCTTCACCCACACCCAGCGCGTGGAAGCCCTGAAGGAGTCGATGCAGATTTACAGCTCCGTTGGCACCACCGGCACCTACGAGGGCCATGGCATCGCCCCTGAAGTCCTGCGAGTCTACAAACAGGTCTGGGACGCGGGCGACATGAAGCAGCGTGTCCA
Organism: Dehalococcoidia bacterium; assembly: GCA_012270525.1. Next base: position 887 of record JAAXIE010000146.1, read on the forward strand.
CCTGACCCTAAGCCCGTCCTGGCAGTCCCTTGAAGATGCCGAGGACGACATGCTCTCTTGGGGCCACAGTGCCTCGGGGTCCGGTTTTGGCGACGATATGCTGAAAATCAGTGGCTACTACATCCAGTACGGTGGCAGCCCATACCTCTCCGGTGCCCGTTCCGCCGAGCTCCCCTTCACCGGATGGGCCGGGTTCGCCGAAAGCTACCATCCGCCCGAAATGTTCCGTGGCCTGGTGCGGTTGGCCGCCTTATACGACCTCCGGGTCAACACCCTGGTCCGCGGAAATCTGGAGGAGGTGTTGCAGGTCTTCGAGGCAGTGGACCGCGACACCCCCATCGCCAGCAAGCGTTGGGTGCTGGTCCACATACTGCGGGCCACCGCCGACCAGATGACACGTATGAAGCGCCTCGGCCTGGTGCTGGAGACCATCCCCCTCACCGACCTGTGGCTGCGAGGTCACGCTCTGCCCTCAGCCCTGCCCGGAGAGGGTCCCGCCGATGCCCATCGCACCTACCAGCAGTACGGCATCCCCTACAGCTTTGGCACCGACAACAAGCCCTACAATCCCTTCTCCACCCTGTGGGCCGCCATCACCCGGCAGGAAGGACGCACCAGCCAACCCCTCGACCCCGACGAGTGCCTGACCCGCATGGAAGCACTCCGGGCCTTCACCCTGGGAGGTGCCTACTTCTCCTTCGACGAGGGTCAACGGGGCTCCCTGGAACCGGGCAAGCTGGCCGATCTGGCTGTCCTCTCCGACGACTACCTGACCATGCCCCTGGACGAAATGCCCCACATGCGCTCCCTCCTGACCATGGTGGGAGGCCGCGTCATGCATGACTCCGGCGAACTGTAGTCTGATCCCTACGCCGCCACCTGCGCCTCGATCCGCGAGAGGAACCCCAGCACTTGGTCCGTGAACGCCTGCGGCTGGTCCAGGTATGCCATGTGCCCCGCATCGGGAATGACGACGTACTCCGAGCCAGCGATCTTGGCATGGGTATGTTCCGAGCCAGCAATCGACGCCCCGTCGTTGGCCCCCACCATCACCAGCGTGGGCATCGTGATCCGCCCCCACCATTCGTCGGGGAAACCGTTGTCCAGAATGGTGCGGACGCTGCCCGCATACCCGTTGGGGTCGATCTTTGCGTAGCGTATCCGCATTGCCCGCTCCACCTCGGAGTCGCCACGCACTCGGCCGATCACGTTGGCATTCTCCTGCAGGGCGTGGTCGGCCACCGCCATCATCCCTTGGGTCAAGGCGAGTTCGATGCTCTTCTCCCGCATCGCCCGCACCCCTTCCGGTATCGGAAGCCCCGAACCGGTGAAGGAGTCGGTCACCACCAACCCCTTCACCCGCTCCGGGTACGTCGTGGCGAACCGGACCACCACGCCCCCGCCCATCGAGTGACCCAACAGGTAGACCTGCGTCATGCCTAGGTGCCCCAACAGACCCTTGAGGTCTTCGGCGAAGCGGGTCAGGCCGTAGGCATTGGGGTCCGACGGACTATCCGACCTGCCATGACCACGCGCATCCCAGGTCAGTACCCGGTACTGCTCGGAGAACGGCCCGATCTGGTTCACCCATGCCTCCGTATCCCCGCTCAGACCATGACACAGCACCAGGGG
>JAAXIE010000013.1 GCA_012270525.1 Dehalococcoidia bacterium
CCGTCATCGCCGACGACGGCAGCGGTGGCGTCAGCGCCGTCACGGTGGAAGTGGCTGTTAGCAACGTGGACGAGCCGCCGTCGGCCCCATCGGCTGCCATGGTGTCGGCCACCTCCAGCACCGGGCTGGCAGTCACCTGGGCCGCCCCGGCCAACGCAGGCCCAGCCATCTCCAGCTACGAAATCCGGTACCGTGCCGACGGGGAGAGCGAGTGGCAGGAACTGAGCGCCAGCCCAGGGGAGACCAGCATCGAGATCACCGCGCTGGCAGCGGATACCAGCTACGAGGTGCAGACGCGGGCCAGCAACGAGGAGGGCCCCAGCGACTGGTCGGTGGCCAGTACGGTGAGCACGCAACCGGCGCCTCCCGCGCCCACGCCGGATGCCCCTGCGCCAGACACGTCCACACCGGACACGCCCACACCGGACACGCCTACGCCGGCACCGACCCCCGCGACCCCCGAGCCCACGGTCACCCCCGTACCCCCCGAGGATGACGGAGGCATCAGCCCATGGCTCTGGGTCCTCATCGGGGCGATAGTGGTGGTCGTGGCCGGAGGCGCCACCGTATTCGTCATAAGGTACCGCCGTCGCAGATAACGGCTGGCCCCCCCGCCGATTGAGTGGCGGCCAGCAAAAGCAGGGCGAGTTATGCACGTGCTGTGCATAACTCAACTTGAGAAGGAAACCTGCTCCCGTTTCGCACCTCTGGCTAGGCCACGGGGCTAGTGACGACGGCGATTCGCCGCCCCCCTATCAGACAGCCCTTACAATAAGACCTTCAACATGACGGGGGCATTCATGGGCATGTCTGCTCAATATCCGGGCTTTTGGAGCTGGGCCCGCCCTTACGTCGGCAAGATCGGTGTCGGGATCGACCAGGGGTACTGCCCGTCGACCCGTTGAACGTGACGAGAGCGTCTGCCCGGACTTCGACCCCTCCATACCCTCGGTGGATGAAATCGTCCCTGACTAGGTGGGCGGTAGCCAGGATCATATCCGGCTGGAAAGCCATACGCTCCACTTGGACCGGCGTCAGGTATGCTTCGGGGTACACCAACTTCTCTCCGTCCATGGCAGGGGCAGTCACGCGAAACTTGACGAGACCCGTCTTCTCGGTGACCAGACCCTCCAGGAGAAACGGGAACCCTCTTCGTTCCACCGGACGTTCCCAGGTAGGCAAGATGTCTCAATGGCATCATCACCTGCAGCACCAGAAACACGACGCCAAGAATGAAAGCAGCACGAAGCAGCCACGGGAGGGGTCGGGTCTCAGGAGGAGGGGCCGGGGAACTGGCGAGCGGCGTTGCCGAGGCTCGCAAACGGCGTAACCGCCTGACGAGGTGCGTCGGCCAGTCGGGGCTGAAGAAGATGAGTGCAGCCCCGGTCATCAGGATGGGGAATACGCCTATGGTAGGGAACAACAGCCCCGTTGCAGCATGAAACAGCACGAGGGCAGCGTATGCGTAGGGACGCGTTTTGCCGTAGAGCAGCCACCCGACTATGGTCATGTCGAACAAGACCCCTCCCCAACTCATGGCGTAAGCGGCTCAGGATTCCGTGAGCAACTCTCCCAAGAACGGCACGTCCGAATTGTTGTAAAGCCAGATGCGGAGAGGCTGGGCGTGAAAAAGCCAGTCGGGATTGAGTTTCGCGATGCCTGCGAAGAGGTAGACTACGCCCACTTGTGCTCTGAGCAGCCACAGGCGGCCAACGGGATGCATGCCGGGGCGTCGGGTGACGGGGCTCTATGCGCGGCCAGTGACATGGTGTGGTGCAGGGGTAGGAAGATCATCTGTCGTGTCAAGCCCCGAGGCTGTGTATGCGAATGAGGAGGATGCCCCACTCACTCCATGCAGCAGGTATACTAGAACCTAGCCCGTCAGGCTCAGGGATGCGATCTAAGGGAGCCACGCGGAGTGGTATCCTGGAATGCACGGCGGAAGCCTTGTTGCACACTAACTGTGACCGATACAGTTGGCACCAAGGCGGAAGAGTTGTGAATAATCCTCAAGCTCCATGTGGGCTGGCGGCTATGCATGGGGGGAGAGACCGGTTTGTCGTTGCGGAATGACTGGGGTCCCGAGGGGCCACCAGAGGAGGCCTACGGTCGAGTAACCAACCCGGAACGCTTCCTGCCATTGCATGGCGACGCGATTGAGATGATCGAGGCGCTCGAACGCCAGTTTGATGTCGAACGAGTCGAGGGTTACGGTCTGGACGAGGAGCTGGAGCACCGCGGGCTGTTACGGGCCAGCATCAATCTCAGGCCCTCTGATCCGGAGGCGGCTCCGATCATGGTGGCGTTTACGGACTTCCCAGGACTGCACGTCCGCTTCGGGAAGTGGTACAGGGAGCCGTTCCCCTCGTGCGGCTGCGACGCTTGCGCCGAGGACGTAGAGGGCGAAATGGAACGGGTGGCCCAGTTGGTAGAGAGCGTAACGGCTGGCGGGTTCCGGGAAGCGGTGGTGTATTCGCGAGTGCGCAGGAACCGGGGCGGGTGGTGGTCCAAGGCAGCTTCTGGCAGGCGCACACGCCAACTGGCCTATGCTCCCCTCACTGAGGAGACTCGTAGGGGGATCCGGCTTCCGTCTATGCGCGATCGTATGCGACTACTGGGTAGCCGGTTGGAGTTTGCGTTCGATGGGCCAGCCGTCAGGCAAAGGTCGGGAACCAGTCTCGATGATGATCGGGCTTCTCAGATGTCCGGCGGACGACGCCGGTTGGAATTTCACTGGAAGCCGTGGCCAAAGAGGCGGACTTCCAGTTGAGCCGACTCACCATATCTTCCGATGGGACTGATCATGCCAGACTATGAGGTGTTCGACCTGGGTGATGTGGCACTGCAGCATGGGGCGACGCTGAGGGGCGCCAAGCTGGCCTACAAGACTTACGGTGAGCTAGGCCCCAGGCGGGATAACGTCATCGTGTATCCCACGTCCTACGGTAGCCAGCACACGTTGAACGAAGGGAACATAGGCACCGGTAGGGCGTTGGACCCGAGCAGGTACTTCATTATCGTTCCCAACATGTTCGGCAACGGCTTGTCGTCTTCCCCGAGCAATACGCCGCCCCCCTACGATAGGGGCCGGTTCCCAGCGGTTACGTTGTACGACAACGTCATGTGCCAGCAACGCCTGCTGACCGAACACTTCGGGATCGACACCATCGCACTGGTCGTTGGCTGGTCGATGGGAGGTCAGCAGACCTATCACTGGGGCAGCCTTTTTCCCGAAATGGTGCAACGGATTCTTCCCATCTGCGGCTCAGCCAAGACTTCACGTCATAATTTCGTGTTCCTCGAAGGGGTCAAGGCAGCATTGACTGCCGACGACGCTTGGGCAAACGGCTGGTACGAGAAGCCACCGACCAAGGGCTTGCGGGCCATGGGACGAGTCTACGCGGGTTGGGCCGTGTCTCAAGCCTTCTACCGGGAAGAGGTTTACTTGAAGATAGGCTATTCTTCCCTGGAAGACTACCTGGTCGCGTTCTGGGAAGGTCGCCGGATGGGGGCTGACGCCAACGATCTGCTGGCGATGCTCTGGAGTTGGCAAAACGCCGATATCAGCGCGAACCCCGTCTACGGGGGAGACCTCAAGAAGGCACTGTGGGGCATCGAAGCCAAGGCTATAGTCATGCCTGGGCGAACCGACCTCTACTTCCCTCCAGAAGACAGTGCGATTGAGGTCAGCCAGATGCGGAACGCCGAACTGCGGCCTATCGAGTCCATTTGGGGGCATCTGGCTGGAGGACCAGGGGCCAGCGAGGATGACGTCAAGTTCGTGGACGATGCCATCAGGGAACTGCTGAGCAGTTGAGCACCAAACGCTGGGTAGAGGCATCATGACGCTTCCCCCAGAAGCACGTACCCACCTGGCTCCTGGTCTGCCGGTTTGCCGTATCCTGAACGGGATGTGGCAAGTTTCCGGGGCCCATGGGGCTATCGACCCCAACGCGGCACTCTCCAGCATGTCCGACTACCTGGACGCTGGCTTCACCACTTGGGACCTGGCCGATCACTACGGTCCCGCAGAGGACTTCATCGGCGAGTTTCGTCGCCGCTTGGCCTCGACCGGTGGCGA
>JAAXIE010000305.1 GCA_012270525.1 Dehalococcoidia bacterium
CGGTAGCGGTGGTTGCGGCCACGCCCACTAGTTCGCCACTTGTCCATGATCACTGAAGGGGTTCCCGTCAGCGGGAACCCCTTCCTATTTGCGGGCCGACCAATCGTTCCTTTCCCTGTCTGTTGCGATGCGGCGTCTCGGTCGCCAGTCACCGGCGATGCTAGTACCTGCCCTTACGCCTCCAGTGGTCCGATTCTCACAGACCTGCCCGTCGTGGCCGACTCGATCATCGCACTGGTCACCTGCACCACCCGCAGACCATCGACGCCAGTGGCGGAAGGGGCCCTTCCGGTTTCCACCGCATGTTGGAACGACTGGGCCTGCATACGGAACAGGCCCAGTGGGTCGTGCTGGTAGGAGCGGGTGAGGTTAACCGTGTCGCTGACCACCTCCAAGTTGCCCTGAAGTCCTTCCCATAGCGAGTCCGAAGCGATCGCCCTCCCCGAAGTACCATAGACCACGGCATCATTTCGCGAGTCGGGCATTCGCCGACCACAGCACATGGTCCCGATCGTGCCGTTCCGGAACCTCAGAGCAAGAGCGGCCGTCTGCTCCAAGGGCTTCTCAGCCGTCTGGCCATCGCTGATAGCGGCTACCTCCACCACCTCCTGACCCAAGATGTAGTGCAGCAGATCGATGGCATGTACACCGGTGCCCATCATGGTGGATGCACGGCCGATGAGGTCAGGGTTGTCCCACCACGTGCTCAGCCCGGTGCGGGGAGGCACCTCCACCTGGCCGCGAACAGCCCTCGTGCCCCACTGGGCTTGGACCATCGGTATCACCCCCAGAGTGCCGTTCTCCACCAAGCTCCGCATCTCCTGGTGTGCGGGGTGGGTGCGCAACTGAAAGGCCACGCCCAACGTAACCCCGGCATCGCGGCAGACTCGGACCATCTGCTGCGCTTCGGCTACGCCAACAGCCATGGGCTTTTCCACGAGAACGTGTTTGCCGGCTTGGGCCGCAGCTACGGTGTGTTCGGCGTGCAGTCTGTTGGGGGTAGCGATGAACACGATATCCACCTTGGGGTCTTCCAGCAGGGCGGCCAAAGAGTCGTAGGCAGCGGACACGCCATGCTTGGCCGCGAAGGTTTCCGCCCTTCGCATGTCGCGGCTGTACGCTGCGGCCAAAGAGGCCCCGTCCAGGCCAGAAATGGCTGGGGCCACCTTGGTGTCGGGGTGCCTGCCAGTGCCGATGAACCCCCATCCGATACTCAACGCAGCACCTCCTGGGATTGACATGGGAAGCGTATTGTCTGCACTTTGGTATGTCAAAATAACAGGTACATTACGAATTCCCATATAGATAAGGGTCACAATGATGTTTTCATATCTCGAACAGTATTGACACAGCACAAAACTCGGTGATAGTGTCGCCTGCTATCCGTTGGTAACGTACCTCTGGCCACAACCCGGACTCCTGGCGACCGATCCAAAACAGGGAGGACGTCCATGGCACGGGTAACCAAAGTACTATCCGCCCCGTTCGGAATACTCTTTTCCCTAGCCCTATGCGCCTGGTTTGCTCTGCTCGTAGCATGCGGGGAGGAAGCAACCCCCGTCGCCACCGCGGAGCCGGTAGGCACTGCCACACCTGTGCCGGCAAGCCCTGCCGTGCCGGAGGGGACAGCTGTCGCCCCAGCTTCGAGTCCGGAGGCGACAACACAACCGGAGCAGTCCCCGGTTGTCGCGACGGTTCTACCCACAACCCCCACCGCAACGCCCGCGCCCATCGAGACGCCTCCGCCAGCGGCGGCGGCCCCCGGGGGCACCCTTAACGTAGGCATGCCGGAATTGGGGCCCGGCGTATTCGACCTGCCAAACCAGGGGTTCGAACAGTTCAAGTTCGATGCCCTCACCACCCACGAGGCCATGTTCGCCAGCGCTCCCGACGGCGGTGTCATACCCCGAATCGTACAAGAATGGACCGTCGACCCTTCAGGGTTGGTCTACACCTTCCACCTGCCCGAAAACGCCCAATGGCATGCTAATCACGGCGTGTGGGGAGCCCTGGATGCCGAGGACTTCATTTTCACCATGCAGCGTGTTTCCATCGAAGGCACAACCCACACCGCGGGAGGGCACATCCGCCGCATCTTCACTTGTGACGAATGCTCGCTGGACATCCTGGATGGTCGTACGGTGCAGTTGACACGGCCCACTCCCACCCCGGAAATCACATGGCGGAGCAGGTCTCCCCAAGGGTCGGCACTTGCCTTCCACAGCAAGAAACATTTCGACGCGGTGGGAGAAGACGGCGCAGCCCTTGAGTCCGTCGGCACGGGGCCATGGGAGTTGATGGAGGTCAAGAGCGGCGACTCTCGGACCATGCGGGCCGTCGAGGGGCATTGGCGCAAGACGCCCAACTTCGCCGAGATGGTCTGGTTCGACATCGGAGAAGACGCCACCCGCTTGGCGAACTTCCTCACTGGTGTCATCGACACCGGGTCCTTCGGACCGGAGCAGATTCAAGCGATCAGGCAAGAGAACATGGACGGGGTCAAGTTCATGACCTTCCCCGGTGCCGCCGACTACTATCTAAACATGGAAGGGGGACAGTACTTCCCCGACCATCCCGGGCACCAAGTGGAGCCCGGTGACGAGGACGCGCGCATACCCCTGGGGGAGAATGCGAGCTACCTCGACCATTGCGGCCCAGAGGCCCCCTGGGTCTCCTGCAACCGCGACCTGGAATCCGCCGAGTGGGCCGCTGCCCGCAACGTGCGGTTGGCGATGAACCATGCCATCGACCGGCAGAAACTGGTAAACAACTTGGCCTACGGTGACGGTGCTCCCGAGTACATCACCTATTGGATTGGACACGAAGGGCGGTTCAAGCTCTTCGGCTTGGACCAGCTTACATATGAGTACGACCCAGACAAGGCCAGGGATCTGCTGGAAGAGGCTGGCTATGCCGACGGGTTCACTATCGACATGGCATTGACCTTGCGGCCGCAAGCCGGGGCAGTGGAAGCGGGCCAAGCTGTCGCGACGATGTGGGAAGAGGTGGGTATCCGAGCCAACCAGTTC
>JAAXIE010000114.1 GCA_012270525.1 Dehalococcoidia bacterium
TCCGTACGTCGTCCTCTGTGTAGTTGGTGTAGGCCCGCTCGGTGAAACGCATGATGAACATGACACGACCTCCTGACCGTTCTCTGTTCCCCAGCCATTTGTGCCTTGCGATTGCCGCCTAAGCTACCCCAAACCACAGTAGGCGTCAACGCGCTGGTCAGGGGGAAGGGCGGGGTCAGGGCACTGACGCTCTATGGCGTTACGAGATTAGGACGCGCGGTGCTTGACATGGGGTGGGGGCGACGCTAACATCAGATCCAGCATATTCCCTAGTGTCCGTGATGTGGGACGCACTGGCGGTACGTGCCCCTTGGGGCTGATGGTTGGTGCCTGTATCCATGGAACCGCACGCTAGGTTAGCATATCCGAGAGAGCGGTGCGCCGGGTAGTGACGTACCGCTCTCTCCTTTTCCGAGGCTAACCCGTTTGGCTGGTCGCGTAGCCATCTTCATAGATGGAGGCTATCTGGACAAGCTCTTGAGGACAGAGTTCAGACAGAGCCGCATCGATTATCAGCTTCTGTCCGAGAAACTGGCAGCAGGCTCGGATATCCTGCGGACATACTATTACCACTGCCCCGTCTATCAAAGCGATCCGCCTACGCAAGAGGAACGAGAGCGGTATGCTGCGCAAAGAAGATTTTTCGATATGCTTGAACGACTGCCTCGCTACATGGTCAGATTGGGACGCTTGGCGCGTCGTGTCGATGAAACAGGCAAGGCTAGGTTTGAGCAAAAGCGGGTCGACATCCTCCTAGGCGTGGATATGGTGCTCTTGGCCGCCAAGCAGACGATACAGGAAGCCGTGCTATTGGCTGGGGACAGCGACTTCATACCAGCAGTGGCAGTTGCCAGGTCCGAGGGGGTGTTGATCAGGTTGTTCCACGGCGAAAGTCCACATTCTGAGCTATGGCAAGAGGTGGATGAGAGGACAAGAATTACCCAGGACTTCATCAACTCGATTCGCCGCACCACATGAGCATGTGGGAATGTCGACCCCAAGACCCGCGTTTGTGAGTCCTATGTTCATAGCCGGAGGCGTGCCATGAAGTTCGGCATGATGTACGAGATTCAGATACCGGAACCCCACTATCCCGGTATTGAGTACGAGCGTTACCAGCAGGTGCTGGCCCAAGCCGAGTTGGCCGACGAGGTGGGGTTCGATTATTTCTGGACGGTGGAGCACCATTTCCTGCGGGAGTTCTCCCACTGCTCCGCTCCCGAGGTGCTCTACGGGGCTATCTCCCAGCGCACCAAGCGGATGCGCATCGGGCATGCCGTGGCATTGCTGCCGGGGCGCTACAACCATCCCGTGCGCGTGGCGGAACGGGCCGCGGTGCTGGATATCGTCAGCGACGGGCGCATGGACCTGGGCACCGGGCGTTCCACCACCCTTATAGAGATGGACGGCTTCGAGGTCGACCCGGAAGAGACGCGGGGGCAGTGGAATGAGGCCATATCCATGATCCCGCGAATGTGGACCGAGGACCCCTTCTCCCACGAAGGCCAGTATTACAGCATCCCGCCCCGCTCGGTGATCCCCAAGCCGGTGCAGAAACCTCATCCTCCCCTTTGGGTGGCCTGCAGCCAGCCCGAGAGCTTTCGCTCCGCTGGAGAGATGGGCTTGGGCGTCCTGTGCTTCAACTTGGGGGGATATGAGCAGATGGAGGAGAGGGTCGGGATGTACCGCCAGGGCCTGAAGAGGGCGAACCCAGTGGGGGCCTTCGCCAACCCGCAGGTGGCCGCCCTGTGCGTGACCCACTGTGGCGAGGATGACGAGGAAGCCCGCCGTGTGGCCGCCCCCGAAGGGGCGTGGTTTGTCCACAAGGCGTTGGAACTCTACAACCCGTGGCAGGGTCGAAACGTACCCGACTCCTACAGGTTCGCGGTGGATGCGGTGCAGGACGAGCGGGCCCAGAAGACCGCCCAAGACCATCTGGATTCGGGCGCATTCGCCATGGGCGACCCGGACACGGTCATCAAGGTGCTGAAGGGCTACGAGGCAGCGGGCGTGGACCAGATTCTCTGCTTCATGCAGATGGGTAACCTCGCCCACTCTCGAATCATGGATTCCATCAAGCTCTACGGGAAATACGTCATTCCTTACTTCAAGTAGCTTGGGGCCATGTGCCTCAATTCCAGTGGCCGTTGGACGGCAGAAAGCTTGGGACAGGACCCCGGCAGGGGGAGAACGCGGAGGTAGACCATGGGAGTACTCGAAGGCAGGGTCGCACTGATCACCGGAGCGGGTTCCGGCATCGGCAAGGGAGTGCTGCAGCGGTTCGTGGAAGAAGGGGCCCGGGCCATGGTAGTGGAACGCATGGCCGATCGTATCGACCAGATACGGGGTGAGTTCGGGGAAGAGGTTGCGGTCTTTCACGGCGATGTGTCCCGTCTGGAGGACAACAAGGCCGCCGTGGCCGAGACGATACGGGCCTTCGGCCAACTGGACATCTTTGTCGGCAACGCGGGCATCTTCGACCAGTTCATCACCGTTGCCGACTTCCCCGATGACAAGCTGGGGGACGCCTTCGACGAGCAGTTCGCGGTGAACGTGAAGGGAGCCCTCTTCGGGGCCAAAGCCACCCACGAAGAGTTGGCCAAGACCCAAGGCTGTATGGTCTTCACCGCCTCGGTGGCCAGCTTCAACTCCGGCGGAGGAGGGGTACTGTACACGGCTTCCAAGCATGCCGTTCTGGGCATGATCCGCCAGTTGGCCGCCGAACTCGCTCCCGATGTGCGGGTCAACGGCGTGGCCCCGGGTGGCGTGGCCACCGACCTGCGTGGCTTGGAGACGCTGGACCAGCATATGACGTCCCATTCGTCGCGCCCGGAAAACGTGGAGCGCATCCGTGCCAACGCCCCCTTGCAGAAAGCCCTCTACCCCGACGACTTGGTGGGTTCCTACCTCTTCCTAGCCTGCAAGGAACTCTCCGGCACCATTACCGGGACCACGGTCCTGAATGACTCCGGCAGTTCGCTGAGGGTGAGGCGGCCGGTGCCGTCGGTTTAGGGGGCGGTCGGACTGGAGGGCATCGAGGACGTTGGTTGCGCAATGTCCACCTACAGATGAGGACAGACGCCCAGGTCGGATAGCGTTACCCTTTGAAGATGTGGCTCCTGTGATAAGCAAGAAACTGTGGACTGGGCACAAACTTGCTCGGCCGGTGGATAGATTGTCCGTCATAACGACCTAGGGCTGTTGCGAAAAACTCGTCCGCCAGGGTCGCTCGATTGCGGGACACCCGGACAGTCAAGTCGTGATTGATTGTTAGGAGACCCGCGTCAAAGGCTCTGTCGTGAAGAGCTGACAGCGACAGCCCGTTTCGAGGATTGACCCTGTTGTCTTTATCAATGTTCCATGGAACAATGTGACTCGCCACCAGAAGCGTTGGGACCGATAGCCCGGTGATGCAGCAGCGGCCTCCGTAGGCACTGAGTACGGCTGCTCGGAAGAAACGCTGTCCGATACGGGCTTTGGCTTCCACGGCCCGGTCCTCACCAGACGGTGCGCCGTAATTGGGAAGGACTGCATCGTCATCTGGCCTGGCCGTTGGCTCGAGGTCAAGCATGGCACCTTGGATCTCAAGAGCGAAGCTCTCCCAATCGTCATGCATTTCCTTCCACATGGCCCGGTCATTTGCGGATGCTCCTGTCAAGCCGCTACGGCCCGTAGACGTAATATCAGGGTCCAAGCTGGCGATATTCGTGAGTTTCATGGCTAGTGCCGATGGCGAACGTCCAAGGGCGTTCGCTGATCGGATAATTTCAGCGTTTGTTCGATGCAATCTTCCGAACGGGATTCGGCAGTATAACCCGAACGCCACTAGCAACTCTTTGCGTGTCCACCCAGCCATTCTGAGGCCCTTTCACCCGCGGGATTGCCATCCCTCATATGTCTTCTGTTAGCTACATCGCTCGCTGCCACTCCAGGGTAGCCCAATTCAGCGCAGGCACCAAGTTGGCATTCGACGGGTTATCCCGGCTCTTGCATGGTTATAGTTGGGGCGAACGCCTTGACAACGCCTTGGGGGCGTGCTACACCCGTTGACGTGTTGGGGGAGTGAATGAGGGGGTGGTACCGGGATTCCCAGCAGATTTGGCGGAGGTGGACCATGGCTACCGAAGTCAGGGGACTGGTAAACGCGCAGGACGGGCTGGTTGACCGGAGCATCTTCAGCGACCAGGAGATTTACCAGCAGGAGTTGGAGCAGATATTCGCCCGCTCGTGGCTCTTCCTTTGCCACGAGAGCCAGGTGGCCCAGCCGGGCGATTTCTTCTCGACCTACATGGGTGAGGACCCGGTGCTGGTCACGCGGGACTCCACGGGCAGGATCGGGGCCTTCCTCAATGTCTGCCGTCACCGGGGCAACCGGGTATGCCGGGCCGATTCGGGCAACGCTTCCGCCTTTGTGTGCGCCTACCATGGCTGGACCTACGGCAGCGATGGCAAGCTCATCGCGGTGCCCAGCCTGAAAGAAGCCTACTACGACGAACTCGACACCTCCAAGTGGGGCCTCGTCCCGGTGGCCAAGCTGGAGATGTACAAAGGGCTGGTGTTCGCGACCTTCGATGCCGATGCTCCTTCGCTGCTGGACTATCTGGGTGAGATGACCTGGTTTCTGGACAACTTCTTTGACCGGCGCGAGGGCGGCGTCGAGGTGTTCGGGGGGATGTTCAAGTGGACCATACCCTGCAACTGGAAGTTCGCCGCCGAGAACTTCGGTGGCGATGCGTACCATGTGGGGTGGAGCCATCTGTCGGCCATCCGGAACTCCTTCGCCAGCACCGTATCGATTGAGCCTGAAACGGGGGGCTCCATCGTTTCTGCCGGGACGGGCAGCATGATATGCTTCGGCCCCGACGACGACCCGTCGCCGCCCATACCAGCCCTCCGCCAGTACGAGGCCGACATCAAGGCCGAGGTGAGGGAGAGGCTGGGGCCACGGCGGGACATACTGAACCCCTTTGTCGCCACGGTGTTCCCCAACCTCTCCATGCTGCGGGCAGGGTCGCGCACCTTCCGCGTCTGGCACCCGAAGGGGCCCGACAAGGTGGAGGTGCGGGCGTGGGCCTTTTGCGACAAGGCCGCCCCGCCTGAGATCAAGGAGATCATTAGATTGGGGGCCATCCGCGGGTTCAGTCCTTCGGGCACCTTCGAGCAGGACGACATGGA
>JAAXIE010000208.1 GCA_012270525.1 Dehalococcoidia bacterium
AGCAACGGGTCTACGTAGACGTTCTTGGCTTCTTCCTGTAGCCAGGAGATCTCTTCCGGTTGGGTCACCGGCTCCAGGCTATCTATGGGGTGCTCCCGCTCCTGCTGGTCGATGATGCTCAGTTCCTCGTCCCGACCGGGGTAGCCCAGGTTCAGCCGCAGCAGGAACCGGTCCAACTGGGCCTCGGGCAGAGGAAAGGTGCCCTCGTACTCGATGGGGTTCTGGGTGGCCATGACGAAGAAAGGGGATTCCAGGGAGCGGCTGACACCATCGCTGGTTACTTGTCGCTCTTCCATGGCTTCCAACAGGGCCGACTGGGTCTTGGGAGTGGCGCGGTTGATTTCATCGGCCAAAACGACCTGTGACATCACGGGGCCGGGCCGGAACTGGAACTCCTCGGTTTTCTGGTTGTAGACGGAGATGCCGGTGATGTCCGTCGGCAGGAGGTCGGGAGTGAACTGGATGCGCTTGAAGGAGCAGCCCGTAGTCACTGCCAGGGACTTGGCGAGGGTGGTCTTGCCCACACCGGGCAGGTCTTCCACCAGCACGTGGCCTTGGGCCAGCAGGGCCGCCATGGCGTGCTCGATGACCGGCCGCTTTCCCAGAATCACCTTCTCGACGTTGTCGACCAAGCGTCGCAGCGATTCCTGGGCCTGACTGACACCATCGGTGGACAAGGGGCACGTCCTCATGCGCTGTTGGGTCTGAGCGGGCAACCAAGTCTATCACAGCACTGGAGTCAAATCATCATGGTTGCGCGTTCTGCCGGACCTTCCGCTACCCCCGGTGGGAGGAGAGGTGTGGGGATGGCGGTGCGACGTGCGGCCGTTAGTGGGACAGCAGTGTACTTGCTGCAGATACGAACACAGGGAAGGGTGTCTCTGCGTTCGTATCTGCGATGCGGCAAGGGTCGTATCCGCGGGAAGAGTTTTCGTATCTGCAGTTTGTCTCATTTGTCGCATAACAGCTTTGATTTGCGGTATCACGGCATCGAGTCTGTCTCAAATGCAGCTTTGATTCGTAGCTGCGAAAAGTGCCGCAGGAGCATCCGCCCCATAGGGTTGGGAAGTCCGGCAAGAACGTGGGGGCAGCGGCTGGGCTGATGGCAAGGACGGCAACGGTGCGTTCCTTTCAGGTGTCGGTCGAGAAATGGAAAGGCTGGGGTGACCTTTGAGGGGTCAGTCCCCAGCCTGTGTCCAGGCTAGCAGGCAGGCGATGGACCCGTCAATGAGGTGGTGTCATGAAGCACCTTCTACCAGCCGATCATCTTTGTTTTGATGCTAATTTATTGACGCTTTATAACTGGAAACTTACAATAGTGTTATCAAGTATTGGAGCGAGCATAGGGAGGCATATCCCTAGCCATGACAGACTACTACGAACTACTGGGAGTCGCCAAAACCGCTTCCCAGAACGACATAAAACAGGCCTACCGCAAGCTGGCCCGTCAGTACCATCCTGACGTGAACAGGGACGAACCCGGCGCGGGGGAGAAGTTCAAGGAGATCAACGCGGCTTACGACGTGCTCTCGGACGCTGAAAGCCGGCAAAAGTACGACAGGTATGGGGATCGCTGGAAGTACGCCGACCAGATAGAGGAAGCCGAGGCGGCGGCCCGGTCGCGTGGCGGGTATACCACGTTCACTTTCGGGGACGACTTTGGTGGCCCGTTGGGAGGCAGCCCATTTGGTGGCGGACCGTCGGCCGATCTGCTGGAAGACCTGTTCGGCGGTATGCGACGAAGCGCACGACGCGCCCCGCTGCGAGTGGCTGCCGACATCAGCCTGCTGGAAGCCATGGAGGGGGCCACCCGCCACGTGGAGGTCCCTGACGATAGCGGGGGTTCCAAGCGTCTGGAGGTGAAGATTCCTGCGGGCGTGGACACTGGCTCGCAGGTCCACATTGCTGGAGGGGATGGCAGACGCGAACTGTATGTTGAGGTCACCGTGCGGCCTGACCGCCGGTTCCAGCGCAAGGGTCCGGATCTTCATTGCGAACTGACCGTGCCCTTGGTGGATGCAGTACTGGGAACCGAGGTGGCAGTGCCCTCCCTGCGAGGAACGAACCTCGCCCTCACGATTCCAGCGGAATCGCAGAACGGGCAGACCTTCAGGCTCAGGGGCCAGGGGATGCCTGTCCTGGCGGGCAGGGGGGATGGAGATAGCAGGGGTAACAGGGGCGACCTGTACGTCACCATAATAGTGGTCCTGCCCACGGGCCTGAAGGACTCGGAGCGGGCACTGTTCCAGCAACTCAAGGAACTCATGTCGACGCCTGCAGCCGAATAGGGAGGCGGGGCGTTCCAGACCCCCGGCCGATACTTGGAAAGAGGTAGAAGGACGATGATGCGAGGCACCCTGGAAGACGAGCCCTGTTATTTCATCAGCGTGGTCTCCCGGATGGTTGGGGTCCATGCCCAGACCCTGCGTTACTACGAGCGGGTGGGGCTCGTCTCGCCGTCCCGTTCCGGTGGGCGGCAACGGCTCTACTCCCTGCGCGAGGTGCAGAAGCTGCAGCGCATCAAGGCCCTCACCGAGGACATGGGCGTCAACCTGGCAGGCGTGGAGGTCATCCTCAAGCTGCTGGACCAGGTGGCCAAGCTGGAGGGCGAGGTAGAGCGATTGCAGGAAGAGCTGGATCAGTTGAGACAACCGATGGGGCAGTCGTCCCGCCGCACGCGTCGACACATGCAACGATAGGGTTACCGACGCTCACTTAGAGCGCATAAGCGGTCCCGGCATCAGGAGGTGACAAAATGCTACTCAGACCGGAGAAATTCACAGAACAGGGCCAACAGGCCATCATCGGTTCCCAGGAACTGGTACGGCAATACCGGCACAGCCAGTGGGACGT
>JAAXIE010000066.1 GCA_012270525.1 Dehalococcoidia bacterium
TGGAAGCACAACTACAAGGTGCCCTTCGTCTGCGGCTGCCGTGACCTCGGTGAAGCCCTGAGACGCATATCCGAGGGCGCGGCCATGATGCGCACCAAGGGCGAAGCCGGGACCGGCGATATCGTCGAGGCCGTTCGCCATATGCGGGCGGTGATGGACGCTATCCGCAAGCTGCAGACCATGCCCGAAGACGAGTTGGTTACTGAGGCCAAGAACCTGGGCGTCAGCCTTGACCTGCTCACCGAGACCCGCACCCTGGGGCGCCTGCCCGTCGTCAACTTCGCCGCCGGCGGCATCGCCACCCCAGCCGATGCTGCCCTGATGATGCAGTTGGGGGCGGACGGCAATTTCGTCGGCTCCGGCATCTTCAAGTCGGATGACCCTGCTCCAAGGGCAAAGGCTATCGTGGAAGCCACGACCCATTACAACGACCCCGCCATCATCGGCGAGGTGTCCAAGAACTTGGGCGAAGCCATGGTCGGGATCGGTATCAGGACCCTCCAGGAGGCAGAGCTCCTTGCGCCACGTGGCGTCTAGGCGCGTCTGGCAGAATCGGAATTGCAAGCACAGCATCCGCCGGTGAAGGTAGGAGTGCTGGCCGTACAGGGTGATTTTGCAGAACACCAGGCCGCGCTCGCCCGCATCGGCCAAGAGTCGGTGCAGGTGCGCCTCCCGCGAGACTTGGAGCAGTTGGATGGCCTGATCATTCCTGGCGGGGAGAGCACCACCTTCGCCAAGCTCATGGATTTCTATGACCTGCGCCACCCCATCACTCAGTTCGCTGAAAGCGGTGCCGCTCTTTGGGGTACCTGCGCAGGTCTTATCATGATGGCCCGTGAACTCACCGAACCCAAGCCCACGCCTATGGGGCTTATGGACATCACGGCGGAGCGGAATGCATTCGGAAGACAGGTGGACAGCTTTGAGGCCGACCTTCCCATTGCTGGCCTCGGCCCCGATCCGCTGCGGGCTATATTCATACGCGCCCCTGCAATCTGCGCAGTCGGCCCTGGCGTCGAGGTCCTTGCAAAGCTGGCCGGACGTCCTGTGGCAGTGAAGCAGGGCAACATGCTCGCCACGTGCTTCCATCCCGAACTGGGAGGCGACTCGCGGATGCACCGTTATTTCCTTGATATGGCTGCGCCTGAGGGCACGAGGTGACGGCTGTGGACAAGTGGGTCCAGGACGACCTTGAGATTTTGATAGACGCCATGCCCACGCGCATCGCGACGCCCCTTCGAGCCCGCGAAGACTTGCACGACCTGCTGGAAGTCGTGTTGGATCTCGGACGGCTCCCCGAAGCCCGGTTCCCCTATCAGACAGTCATCATCGATGACGCCGAGGTCTCCGAGGCCGACTTGGCGCATGTTGTGGAGCGTGTGGGCCAGTTCGGCGGCGACAATCGCGCTGGCATCACCCGTACCCTTCACCGCTTCTCCGCCATCCGCAACCGCAAGGGCAAGGTGGTAGGACTCACCTGCCGTGTGGGCCGGGCCGTCTTTGGCACCATCAAGATTATCGAGGACCAGGTGTTGTCTGGTCGCAGCATCCTTTTGCTGGGCCGGCCTGGCGTAGGCAAGACCACCATGCTGCGAGAGGTGGCCCGCGTGCTGGCAGACAACGCCCACAAACGGGTCATAATCGTCGACACCTCCAATGAAATCGCAGGGGATGGCGATATCCCCCATCCAGCCATCGGCCATGCGCGACGCATGCAGGTGGCCACACCCACCGCCCAGCACGGGGTGATGATCGAGGCCGTTGAGAACCACATGCCCGAAGTCATCATCATCGACGAGATGGGCACCGAGCTTGAAGCCCAGGCGGCCCGCACTATCGCCGAACGGGGAGTCCAACTCATAGCGACCGCTCACGGCAACACACTCGAGAATCTTGTACTCAACCCCACTCTATCCGATTTGGTCGGTGGAGTGCAGTCCGTCACCCTCGGAGATGACGAGGCGCGCCGTCGTGGTACCCAGAAGGCCATTCTGGAGCGCAAGGCCCCGCCGACCTTCGACGTAGTCGTGGAGATACAAACATGGGACCGTGTCGCCGTTCATGACAACGTGAGCCGCGTGGTAGACACATATCTGCGAGGGTTGCCCATCGTGCCCGAAACGCGCTGGCTCGACGAGCCAGGCAGGGTCGTCAAGGTGCGTGAGACCCCCAGCACCAACGCAGAACCTTCCATAGTGAGTACCGCCGAGCGACCCTCGGTGCCTGAGCCAAACGCGGGTCCCCCTCAGAGAGTATTCCTCTTCGGCGTGAGGCGCGACCGCGTGGAAGAGGCTGCCCAGGAATCGGGCCTGCCGGTGAGTGTGGTCAACGAACTCCGGGTGGCCGACGTGGTCCTGACCACCAAGACCCACTACCGGCGTGGCTCCAGGGTAGTACGCGCAGCCGAGGAAGCTGGCAAACCCGTCTACGTACTCCGGAAGAACACAGCCCCCCATGTTCAACAATTCCTGAGAGCGAGAGGCGGCGCCAACGGCCCTGATCCCAAGGTCGATGAGGCCCTGCAGGAAGCACACAACGCCGCCCAACGCGTAATGGAAGGTGAAGAAGACTCGGTCACCCTCCTTCCTCAGGCTGCATACATACGGCGCCTCCAGCACATGCTGGCCGCCAAATACGACGTTGCATCCCGTAGCGCGGGACGGGAACCACAGCGGCACGTTACCTTCGTCCGGCAGTGAGCCCCCCGCTATCCTGTCGAACGTTACACTCTGACACCCAGTGCGTGAGCCGTGTTCATCTCCTTCGAAGGCATAGAGGGTTGTGGCAAATCAACCCAGGCCAGCCTTCTGGTCGAGGCTATGGGCGCTTCCGGGTTGCAGGTGGTCCCGGTCCACGAACCCGGTTCAACCGGTTTGGGCCAGTACCTCCGTAGGTATCTCAAGGAAGAGGGAGTCTCACCATCCCACGAGGCAGAGTTGCTGCTTTTCTGCGCAGCACGGGCCGAACTGGTGACCAGCGTACTGCGCCCCACATTGGACCGCGGAGTGCACGTGGTCTCCGACCGCTTTTCAGACTCCACCCTGGCATACCAGGGGTACGGTCGAGGACTGGACATGGAAACCGTGCGCGAAGTCAATGCGGTAGCCACCGGTGAGTTGACCCCAGACGTCACCTTCCTCTTGGACCTGGCCCCCGCCGGAGGACTTGCTCGCGTGCAACCCCAATTAAGCCTCTTTCCGCTCACTGAGGAACTTCACAACGAGGCTGTGCGACAGGAGGAAGAGGGACAACGCGCGTTCGAAATGGAACCCATGGACTTCCATCGCAGAGTCAGGGACGGCTACTTGGAACTGGCCGGGATGGAGCCAGAACGTTGGGTGATACTGGATGCAACGCTGCCCCGTGACGAATTGGCCAGCCGGATTTTCCGGGAAGTGCTTGCCCGCTTGGGGGCGGAACAAACGCCTGAGTGCTAGTAGGCCTGGCAACCGGAGGAGTGCCAGGTCTTTGGCTGGACCTGGTTCGAGTCAGACTTACCAGTTAGTCATCAGATGCAACCAGGGCCCCCTCAATCCTCTCGGCGATGGCCGCCCGAATCTTCCGTACCTTGGCCAGATCCGGATAACCCTCTTCCTTCTTGTCGAAAATCTTTTCTCCGTTCGCAAACACTTCCATGATGCCGTCACCCTTGGGGGTAATGGCAATGGCTGCGTCGCCTCCGAAAGCCCGGAAGAATTCATTCGCCATCCACGTGGCGGTGCCGTGATGTTGTCAAGATACGCAGTAAGTGATTTCGACGTACACTTTTCCTTCCATGGTACTAACTCCCTGTTGAGAATAAGCAGGTTCGTCCCGGACCATGATTCTAGCGGGCTGGGCCGCCACCATCAACTGCTGGCCGTCCTGCCCTGCGTATCGTACCCTGTGCATCGACACCAAACCGCGGGGTGTATAGAATGCGAATAAGGCATCAGAACGAAAGAGGTAGAGTGCAAGAGTGCGTCGCTGGTGGACGCGACTACGTGCCGTGGGCTGGCTTGAGAGATACTGGCTCCTCTACATATTGGTTTATCCGGCTGGCCTGCTTGGTTTGGGGCTTGCACTCCGCCCCGCTTGGAATGCAGTCGAGGTTTGGTCAGCCATCGTTACGCTCTCCTTCGGTATGGCGGCTGGCGTAGCACTTGCACTGGAGGCAGCACTAATGGTGACGTTGCCCGCACTGGAAAAGATCAGGAAACTGAAAGCCGAAGGTCGGGCTGAAGGCAGGGCTGAGGGCCTGGCTGAGGGCCTGGCTGAGGGCCTGG
>JAAXIE010000345.1 GCA_012270525.1 Dehalococcoidia bacterium
AGCGTGTCGTTCAAGCGTGTCTGCCACCCAGGCCCGCCGGACCGGAAATGCTCGGTGATGTCGGCATCCAACCGCAGCGATACACGCTGCTTTACCGGCTTCTTCTGCTTGCCTCGCGTTCGACGGTACTCCTCGACAATATGAGGCATCACTTCGGCACCGGGACGGACCCGCGCGAACCATTCGTCGTCCAACTCGGAGGCGTCCGGATCCCGCGCAATTCCGGCATATATTGCCACTTCCTCCCCGTACTCGGCCTCGATGTCTTGAAAGAGTAGGCCTCGAGCCAGGATGTCTTCCCACTCGGCTTCGCTGATCTCATTGGCGATCACGTTGGGCCTGCCCATATCTCCTGGTCTCTTGTCCACGATCGGCCTGCAATTCACCTCTACTAGCCATCGGCTGCGGTACTCCCCACCATCTGACGAACATACCGGTTCGGCGGGACCGCCAGCCCCAAATTGCCCCTCAGAGTGGTCGACTCATATTCCGTGCGGAAGAGGCCCCTCTGCTTCAATATCGGCAGAACGTGGTCGATGAAATCGTCGAACCCTTGGGGTAGCACCGATCCGTTCAGCATGAAGCCATCCGCAGCCCCCGACTCGAACCACTCCTGCATGATGTCGGCGACACGCTCCGGCGTACCCATGAAGGGGCTCCTGGGGTTGGTGGCCCGGTTGGCCATCTGTCGTAGCGTCAGCTTCTCCTCGCGGGCCATCTGCTTCAGCCGGTCCGTGGAACTCTCCCAGCCATTCCGCGCGAAGTCGCCCAGTTCGGGGAACTGCTCGTCCAGCTCGAATCGCGTGAAATCAATGTCATTGAAATAACGCCCCAGGTAATTCAGGGCATCGTCGATGCTCACCAGGCTGCAGGTCTCTTCATACTTCGCCTCTGCCTCCGCATCCGTTCCCCCAACCACAGGAGCGCAACCAGGCAGGATATGTATCTCTTCGGCGCGCCGGCCATGGCGCAACGCCCGGCCCTTTACATCGTCGTAGAAGCCAACGGCACCAGTTAGGGTACCCGATGTCGTGAAGATCAACTCCGCGTGCCGCGACGCAAACTCCTTCCCTGCTTCCGATGCCCCTGCCTGTATGAGCACCGGCTGCCCTTGGGGAGACCTCGATATATTCAGCGGCCCTTGTACCGAATAAAACTCACCCTGGTGGTCCAAGCGATGCATCTTCGACGGGTCGAAGAAGATCCCTCGCTCCTTGTCCCTCACGAATGCCTCGTCCTCCCACGAGTCCCACAGCCCTTTGGCAATCTCCACGAACTCCTCCGCCATCCGGTAACGCAGGTCATGTTGGGGGTGCTCCGGCTTGCTGTAGTTGAGGGCCGAACCCTCCAACGGTGACGTCACGATATTCCAAGCAGCACGTCCCCCACTGATGTGATCAATCGAAGCGAATTGCCGCGCCACGGTGTAGGGGTCGCTGTAGGTAGTCGAGAGGGTGGCAGCCAAGCCAATATGCGTCGTATGCATCGCTAGGGCGGCTAGCAGCGTCAGCGGCTCGAACCGGTTCAGGAAATTGGGGTGGGACTTCTCGCTGATGTAGAGCCCGTCCCCGAAAAAGACGAAGTCCAGCTTGGCATTCTCCGCTTTGCGCGTCAGTGCGCGGTAGTACTCCAGATTGATCGCGCCGTCGGCTACTGCTTTTGGATGGCGCCACGAGGCCATGTTGCCCCCTGTACCGGCCAAGAAGGCCCCGATGCGCATTCTCCGTTGTTTATCCACCGTTCACCCCTATCCCGACTTTCTCCTTAGGCGGGAGGCCCAAGCGACATACCTCAGCCCGAGAGTTATGGGCCCCGCGCACCTCTACTCATGCCTGCTCTATGAGAACGCCCGTCCCAAGAGTTCGTAGGAGTGGAGCCTCTGCACGAAGTCTTTGATCGGTGTGACGGCGATGATCTCGTCGGCATGGTGTTGCTCTTGCAGCATGCCCAATTTCCGGCGCACCACTTCCGGCGAGCCGTGGACGACACTGGAGTCCTTTACGATGACCTCATACTCTTCGCCAGATTGCCTCCCGAATTCCTCCCCTGCCTCAACTGAGCCCACCGTCAGTGTCCGTCCACTCTCCAGCCGGATCCGCACGACCTTCACCTCGCTGGCCAGTTCCTGCGCTAACTCATCGGTCTGGGCCACTATCACGGGCAGTGCCAACATCCCCTGGGGTTCCGCTCCACGACTGTAGTCGAACTCCTGCTGGTAGGTCTGCATCGCCCGGCCCATCATCTCCTCGTCGCTGGTGAGGAACAGCGCGAACACATACGGCAAGCCCATGCCAGCCGCCATGGAAGCACTAGAATCCGTGGTGCCCAGCAGGTACAGGTCCGCAGGGTGAGGTGGAATGGGACTGGGGCGTAGTCCGTAGAAAGGGTGGTCTTCTCCCAGCGAGCCCTCGAGGAAGTGCCTCAACTCCGTCAGCTTCTCGCCAAGAGGTGTGGGTTCCGCCACCCTGTCATACTGCAGTGCCTTGGTGGACATCGGATGTCCTCCCGGCCCGCGCCCGATGCCAAGGTCGACCCGCCCCGGAGCCAGCGATGCCAGCACGTTGAAGTTCTCCGCCACCTTGAACGGGCTGTAGTGCTGTAGCATCACGCCACCCGATCCTACCCGTATCCGCGAGGTCTTCGCCAGAAGGTGCGACACCAGCACCTCCGGCGA
>JAAXIE010000365.1 GCA_012270525.1 Dehalococcoidia bacterium
GACCTGGAACCTCTTGGCGAGGAGTTTCTCCAGGAAGCGACCTGCCTCCGGGTAGACGCCGGCCATGTCACCCCGTTATGAGCAGCGGGGAGCACGGGTACCAGCGACAGCCGTTACCCGACTAGCCCGGCAGGTTCCGCGACAGAACTTCCCGGAAGCTCTCCACGAAGGTATCCACCTCGGCCTCGCCCATGGGGGTCGACAGGCACAGCACGAGGTTCGGAGAGCAGAAGATCCCCTCGTTCATCAAGCCCCAGAACACCTTTTGCCGTAGTTCGCGGTTGCTGGCATATACATCGCGATAATTCCGTACCGGGTCGCCGGTGAAGTGCAGCCCGAACAGGGACCCCAAGCCCGTGACTTGCACAGGTACTTCCATCTCGGCCGCCACTCCCCGCACGCCTTCCCGCAGTCGCTCCGTCAGTCCAGCCAACCGGCTGTAGGTCTCAGGCTGCAGTTGCTGCAGGGTCGTCGCCCCTGCCACCATGGTCATGGGATTGGCGTTGAAGGTGCCGGAGTGGTCCACCTTGGGACCTTGCGTCGGGTCGAACTGCTCCATGATATCTGCGCGTCCGCCGAAGGCACCCACCGCCAGGCCCCCGCCTATGATCTTGCCCAAGGCAGTCATATCCGGGATGACCCCGTAGTACTCCTGGGAGCCTCCTGGAGCCACGCGGTAGCTGATTACCTCGTCGAAGATCAGCATCGAGCCATCGCTTTGGGTGTAGTCGCGCAGCATCTCCAGGTACTCCGGATCGGCTGGTATCATGCCGGACCCGCCCAGCACGGGCTCCACCATCACCGCAGCCAGTTCGCCACGGTGCTCCTCCAGAATGCGCCGGGAGGACGGGGTATCGTTGTAGGGCAATATCACAACCTGGTCGACCACTTCCGGGGGTAACCCTGCCACTCCGGGAACAGGCTGAGGCCTCTCCGCATCCCCCGCTTGTCGCGGGTCCGTACGCACGTTGACCTCCACCGCGTCGTGGGTGCCATGGTAACCACCTTCCGCCTTGGCGAACTTCGTGCGGCCGGTGAACGCCCTCGCCCCTCGCAGGGTGTTCATGGTGGCCTCGGTGCCGGAGTTGGTGAAACGCACCATATCCATGGATGGGATGCGCTCGCACAGCAGCCGTGCCAACTCCACCTGGTGCTCATTTGGAGCGTTGTATACGAACCCCTTGGTGGCCTGCTCCTGCACCGCTGCCACCACCTGCAGGTTGGCGTGCCCCAGTATCAGGCTGGTCATGCTGTTGGCGAAATCGATCCGCTCGTTGCCGTCCAGGTCCCACAGGCGGCAGCCCTCGCCGCGCTCAGCGAACACCGGGTACGGTGCCCAGAAGATACTGGTGCGGCTGTCCCCTCCCGGTAGATGCTGCTTGGCATCCTCCCAAGTGGTCCGTGAGCGGACGGTCAATTGCAGGTATCGTTCCAGTTCGCTTGATTCGGGCACGAGCAACCTCCTCGTCGGAGTAAGGGAATGCAAGGGGGAGACACCCTTGGTCTGTTCGTGGCTGGCGCGATTATATCGCAGGTGGACCACCATCTCCCCGCTCGTCCCATGTGGTCTGCCAGCCAAGAGTCGCAGTTACCCGAACGGAGGCTCTTCTCTTGTGTGAGACGCGAGGCTGGTGCTAATGGCCTGCCTCAAGGTCGCCGCTCGTTTCGGCTGCACCCCAGCGGACTGCATCTTGTCCTGGAACGAGGCTGGCACCAAGCACGACGAGAATCCAAGGCGCCCCAACTCGGACAAGCGCCGTTCGACCTGGGAAACCCCGCGCAGTTCTCCGCTCAGTCCCACTTCCCCCAAGGCTGCCAGGTTTGGGTCCAAGGCGGCGTCCCGGCTGCTGGATACGATGGCCAGAGCCACCGCCAAATCTGCGGCCGGTTCCCGGACTCTGAATCCCCCTGCCACGTTGACTATCACGTCCTGGCCGGAGAGGTTGATGCCCACCCGGCGCGTCAGAACGGCCACCAGCATCAGCAAGCGGTTGAAATCGAACCCGTTGGCGATGCGACGGGGCACTGGCAGGACGGTGGGGGACGTCAGGGCCTGCACCTCCACCAGAAGAGGCCTGGTGCCCTCGATGACCGGAACAATCGCAGAGCCGACTGCTCCCTTTCCCCGCTGTGCCAGGGTGGTGGAAGATGGGTCGGGCACCTCCTCCATGCCCTTGCTGCCCATACTGAAAACGCCTATCTCATTAGTCGAGCCAAACCGGTTCTTTATGCTCCGCAGCAGGCGATAGTGCCCCACCTCGTCGGCTTCCAGTTGCAGCACCACGTCCACCATGTGCTCCAGCACCATGGGCCCTGCCACGTTGCCGTCCTTGGTGATATGCCCTGTCATGATGGTGGGGACGGAACGTTCCTTGGCCCAGCGTGTGACCATGAGGCCACATTCCCGCACCTGCGACGCACTCCCAGGGCCTGACCCCACATCAGGCTGGTGCAGGGTTTGCACCGAGTCCACCATCACCAAGGCTGGCTCGATTGCCTCCAGGCGCTGCAGCACCAAGCCGACGTCAGTCTCGGCCAGCATCTGGATACCGGACCCGCTGAGTCCCAGCCGGTCGGCCCGAAGCCTGACCTGGTACGCCGACTCCTCTCCACAGACATAGGCAACCTGCCCCGTATCCCGGGCCACGTGCTGGGCCGCCTGCAGCAGCAGCGTGGACTTGCCCACGCCGGGTTCGCCAGCCATCAGCACCACCGAACCCGGGACCAAGCCCCCGCCTAACACCCTGGAGAGTTCGTCAAACGGAACGGCCAAGCGTGGCTGGTTGCTTGCCGTGACCTGCGACAACTCCTCACTTGACACCGCTACCGGCCGGGAAGCCCCTCCTCGGGCAGAAGGAGAGGTCTGTGACTCAACCAGCGGAGAACGCTGCTGGCAACTTGGACAGAACCCCAGCCAGCGTGCGCTCTGGTACCCACAGGACTGGCAATTGTAGGAAGTGCGGACTCGACTCCGGGGCAACACTGACCCCCAAAACGGTATATGGATGGACGTTGCGTCTTCTATACCAGATGCAGGACGGTACGCCAACCCGTAGATGTCATGGTAGGGTGTCCCAGTGCCACGGCCTCGGGCATGTCGGAACATGCACATGCTAGGCGACGGCACGGACCAGTGGGACTCCCGCCGTAGAGGAAGGCAGCACCATCAAAAAACAAGGCCCGCGCCTTATGCGCGGGCCTTATTTCGCTACAGCTTGCTCCGTCCCCTCAGACCGAGGCTTCGGTAAGGGCAGGCTCCCGGGAATGGATCACGACCTCGCCATCCGCGATGTCGATGTATGCGGTGTCACCAGCGTTCAGGTTGCCCGCCAGTACCTCCTCCGACAACCGGTCTTCGATCTCGTTCTGGATCAAGCGACGCAGAGGCCGGGCGCCGAATATCGGATCGTAACCCTTCTCCGCCAGGAAATCACGGACGCCCTCACTGATTTCCAGGGATACCTTGTGGTCGGCCAGTTCCGAGCGGACCATGTTGACCATCAGGTCCACGATGGAGTGTATATGCTCCCTGTTAAGAGCATGGAACACCACCGTGGCGTCAACGCGGTTCAGGAACTCGGGCCTGAAGAAGCGTTTCACCTCTTCCAGCACCTTCTCCTTCAT
>JAAXIE010000293.1 GCA_012270525.1 Dehalococcoidia bacterium
CCACGCAGTCGCCCATTTTCAGGCCGCGGACCTGCCGGACCTGTTCCATGCCACCCACATCACCGTGGCATTTGGCGCACACGTTCCCAACGGGGATACCCTCGGTTTGGGTGAAGTAGC
This sequence comes from Dehalococcoidia bacterium, assembly GCA_012270525.1. The sequence continues at coordinate 121 of JAAXIE010000293.1, forward strand.
GGATGTGGGGTTCGTGGGCGAACTGGACGTGATCGGGCATGCGGTGCACTCGTTCCCAGTTAATGGGCTGGCCGGCGTTGGCATAGGCCAGCAGGTCGTTGATGGCAGGCTTTTCCGAGCCGTCGATTACCTCGTGGCAGATGAGACACTGTTCCACAGCGGGTACCGTGGCGGCATCCGCCTTGGCGACCGTGCGGTGGCAGAACTCGCAGTCGATGCCTGCTTCCTGCACGTGGACGGTGTGAGGAAAGTCGATGGGCTGCTGGGGATCGTTTTCCATTCCCAGCACAGGAAAGGGATTGCTGAACCAAGCCTGGAAGAGGAAGACCAAAGCGATGACCAGCAACGCCGTCAAGCCCAAGCCGACCAAGGCCCAAGGCAGCATCCTCAAGCTGGGTCTTATTGGCATCCGGCCTCACCCAACAGGCCACCACAAGTTAGCGTCGTCAAGGCTAGAAAAACCACCGGGGAAAGAAATCGTCCGCCTTCTGATATCCGATTACCACCAAAGCCAAGAAGACGCCTGCACCAATGAGGGCCAACAAGCCGAGGGCGATGGCCACCGGAAGAAGCTTCATGGCAGACCGGGGCAGATGGCCGGTTGAGACCAAAGAGGGGATGAAGGCCAATCCCACCAGAACGCTGGCGGCGAAGGTCGATATGAGGACTATGTAAATGCCAAGGAAGAGCAGAACGCTGTTAATGTCCGCCCAGACCGACATGGTAACCGGGTCAGGGTCGAGCATACTCAGGACAACTCCGCCATATCCGAATAGCTAGGGAATATACCGTTCCCAAGGGTTAGTGAAAACTATCACAGCCTTTTTCAGAGTGTCAAGGGGAATGGTTGCTGCTTGACCCCGTCCTGCCAGCGTCAGGTCTGCTCTTGCAGCTTTGATCCCACGGGACACCAACCACCCGGTGCAACTGCGCAGCCGATAGATGCACCGGGACGATAGCCAAGCGGGAACTAGGCGTGGGTTTGCGGGGGAAGCGTCGACAGGCGTATTATGACTCCCGATGACAGCCGCGGGACTAGGCCCTCGCACAGCTTGCCTGCGGACAAAGGAGACAAGATGGCCGAGCGCGCGTCTGAGGCAGGGTCGAAGGTTACGCGAAGGCGTTTTCTGGTGGTGGCCTCAGTGGGGCTGGGAGCGGCAACAGCGTTGTTTGGCCCGCTGAGGGGGCTATTGACAGGCGGGGGCAGGCCGGGGCAGATGGCTTCCAACGGGCTACCCGGTGAGGGCTCCATTTTTCATCCGCGGCGCGATGCCAACCTAGAAGCCTACGAGAGGCGCACCCGCCAGACCTAACGGCGACCGAACTCGCGCTCCAAGTGGTGGGCACTGAGGTGCACCATGGTCGGCCTGCCATGCGGGCAGGTATGAGGGTTGTCCGCCTCTTCCAACTGGGCCACCAACTCTTCCATCTCGCGTTGAGTGAGGGTTTGTCCTGCCCTGACCGCGCTGTGACAAGCGATGGAGGCGGTCACAGTGTCCTCCATGTCCCCCAGCCCTCGCTGCAAGGCCGCCAAGTCCAGCACCTCCACCAAAGCCTTGGCTGGCTCGGAGCCGCTGGCTATCTGCGGGACGGCTCTCACGAGGTAACTCCTGTCTCCGAAGGGTTCGATGATGAACCCGTACCGGGACAGCAGGTCGGCGTTGGCAAGCACCATCTCTTCCTGCGCCGCGGTCAACTCGGCGGGTTCGGGCTGGAGTAAAGGCCTAGGCTGGCGACCGACCCCGGACCGGGCCACCAGTCGCTCATACACCACCCTCTCGTGAGCGGCATGCTGGTCGATGAGATAGAGACCTTCGGGCCCCTCGGCCACCACGTATGTATTCTGGATCTGGCCAACCACTCGGAGCAGTGGCAGATTCGTCCGTGCGTGGCGAGGGACGAACTCGCCATTGGGAGAGGCCCCAACGCTTCCCGGATCGGCCGCTCCTGCCGGGCCAGCCATCGGGAAGAAGGCCATGGTCCGCGCCGAGTCGACTTGGGAGTTTGGAGACACGAGGTCTTGGAACCGGACTTCCGGTATGGGCGAAGATCCTACCAGGGCTTCTCGGACTGCCCTCTGCACCAGGGTGAAGGCCTTGCCCTCGTGGGTGAACCGCACTTCCCGTTTGGCGGGGTGTACGTTGACGTCCAGTTGGGTCGGGGGCACCTGCAACGCCAGCACGGCGAGGGGATAGCGTTTCTGGGGCAGGAAGCCTTGGTAGGCTTCCTCCAGCGCATAGGAAAGGGTGCGGCTCTGCACCAACCGCTGGTTCACCAGGAAGGTCATGTAGGTGCGGTTGGCGCGATGCAGGGATGGAGCCGAAATATACCCGCCTATGGAATAGTCTTCACTGTCCAACTGCCATGAGGTGGGCAGCATTCCCTCTGCCACCTGCGCCCCGTAGACAGCGACTAATGTATCGTGTGGATTGCCGTTGCCCGGAGAAAGCAGGGTCTCACGCCCGTCCTGGCGGAGGCGAAATTGGACTTGGGGAAAGGCCAAGGCCATGCGCGAGACCAAGTCGGCGATGCGCGAAGCCTCGGCCCCGGTGCTGCGCAGGTATTTCCGCCGCGCGGGAACGTTGTCGAAGAGGTCGCGGACCGTGATGGTCGTGCCGGCGGGGCCGCCGGAGCGGGCGGGAATGGACAATTCACCCCAGCGTGCCTGGAGTTCGTGGCCCACGTCGCTGTCTCGGGTGCGACTGTAGAGGGACACCCGCGAAACCGAAGCGATACTGGGGAGGGCCTCCCCTCGAAAGCCCAGAGTGGTGACGGCTTCGAGGTCGTCGAAATTCGCAATCTTGCTGGTGGCATGTCTCTGGAAGGCCAAGGGCATCTCGTCGGGGGCGATCCCGTGACCGTCGTCACTGACTCGCACCATCTTCACGCCGCCCGCTTCTACTTCCACGGTAACTCGGGAAGCCCCGGCATCGATGGCGTTCTCCACCAGTTCCTTCACCACCGACGCCGGTCGTTCGACCACCTCGCCAGCGGCAATTTTGGCGACCACGTCGGGGCCCAGCACCCTTATCGGCATGGCATGCTAGAAGAGGGGGACCTTGGTGCCCTTGGCGCGGTACTGCCG
>JAAXIE010000309.1 GCA_012270525.1 Dehalococcoidia bacterium
CACTAAGGCAATTACGGCTTCGGCGGCCGTCAACAGGCCGCCGATCTGCAGGGCACTGGCTCCCCGGCTGCGTATCAGGCTCGCTTCCTCGCGCCTCCGGGCCGAGAGGAATCCCGTTGCCACGGCGAGAAAATAGAGGGTGACCAAGGCCACCAGGGATATGAATAGGAACAAGGGCACACGGGCAAGGGTCAGCTTTCGTTGGTATTCCTTGAAGCGGTTCTCCAGGCCGCTGGTGATGATGGACCGCGGGTATACCCGGTTGATGTCCAACTCCAAGCCGTTCAGGGCTTCGTTGGTGCGCTCTATGTCAGTGGTGGTGAGGCTGGCCACGTCGAGATAGAAGTGCCAGCCAAAGTTGGCGATGAAGGTAGGATAGCGCTGGCCGAGTCCGCCAAAGAAGTCCTGCTCCCGCAGGATGAAGGGTACCTCAATGGGTTCCGAACCCGAGAGGTCAAAGTAGGCGGTGTAGCCCATCCAGAACTCATCGCGACGGTTGATTGGTTCGGCTATACCCACCACACGGAGGGTTATCCGCTCGGTTGGGGTGGCGAAGAAGGGGAGAAGGTTGACCTCGTCCCCAACGTCCAAGGCGAACCCCCCGGCCGCACCGCTGCCCATGACCGTCTCCATCATCAGGCCCTTGTCGTGCAGCACCGGGTCAGCCGTTGGCCACCTGCCGTGCAACAGCCGGGAGTGCTCCTCGAAACCGGTGAGGAAGAATATACGGGCGAAGGGGTCTTCAGGTTCCGGCCCACGGATTTCAGAGCCGACGATCATGGGCATGTGAGGAGGCACACTTCCGAACCGCTGGGTGTCTTGCATCAGGTAGCCCAAGCGGGAATCGGCGATACTCTCCACGGTCTCCCGGAGCTTGGGGTAATCCCCCGGTGCGATGGGTCTGTCTTGGGTCAGCACCTGTGTGTTCAATACCCACTGCACGGAGGTGGCCAGGGTGTGGCGCAGCCCGCCTTCGGCAAAGGCTTGGGAATAGATTGCCCCCACCGAAAGCACTGTGGCAGCGGCCAAGATCCCGAAGGCGCTCACGCTCAGCAACTGCCAGGACGATCTGAGTCGCTTAGGCAGCAGCCATGCGAGCAGACGGAGGGAAGTCACGGGCCTGTAGCCGGACTGTGGACTAGAGAAGTCGGTCTTGGGTGACCGGCCAAGTCAGGCCGTCGCCTAGGGAGCATGCCAGCGCAAATTGGGACGTCGGGAAGCGGTAGCCTCGTCCAATCGGGAGACCGGTGTATTGTGCGGTGCAGCTTTCACCATGGATGGGTCTTGCTCCACCTCACCTGCTATGGTCTTCATGGCGTCGATAAAGGCGTCGAGGGTCTCCTTGGTCTCCGTTTCGGTGGGCTCAATCATAAGGGCTTCCTGCACGATGAGCGGGAAATACATGGTGGGGGCGTGGAACCCATAGTCCAGAAGTCGCTTGGCGATGTCCAGTCCCTTCACGCCAGCGGGAGTCTGGGCCTTTGCAGAAAAAATCACCTCGTGCATGCAAGTACGCTCATATGGCAGGTCGAAGGTGTCGCGCAGGGAACTGAGGAGGTAGTTGGCATGGAGCACGGCATCGCCGGACACCTGCTTCAGGCCTGTGTTTCCCAATGTGCGGATGTATGAATAAGCCCGTACCAGCACCCCAAAGTTACCATGATGCCCGCTTAGTTTCCCGATGCTCCTCTCCGGCTTCCCTAGGGAGTAGCTGTCATCGGTGGCCCGTTGCACCACCGGCGTGGGCAGGTAGGGCAGCAGACCCTCGACGACGCACACCGGCCCGGCTCCGGGCCCCCCGCCACCGTGGGGTGTGCTGAAGGTCTTGTGCAGGTTGAGATGCACCACGTCGAAGCCGAGGTGGGCAGGCTTGGCCCGACCCAGCATGGCGTTCATGTTCGCCCCGTCGCCGTACACCAGCCCACCAGCTTTGTGCACCGTGCTGCAAAGCTCAAGAATGTTGGTGTCGAACAAGCCCAGGGTGTTGGGCAAGGTCAACATAACAGCCGCCAGGCGGTCGTCGGCCACTTCCTCCAAGGCTCGGACGTCCATGTTGCCGTCTGGATCGGAGGCGACGCTGACCACGTCGAAGCCCGCCATAGCCGCCGAGGCAGGGTTCGTGCCGTGGGCACTGTCGGGAATGGCAACGACGTTCCTCTGGGGCTCACCACGGTCCTTGAGGCAGGCCCGTATCATCAGCATTCCTGCCAACTCCCCGTGGGCCCCCGCCAGCGGGGCCAGGCTGACCCCGTCCATGCCGGTGATTTCCGCAAGGTAGCCTTGGAGATGGTGCATCAACCCCAAGGCTCCCTGAACGGTGTCGTCGGTCTGAGAGGGATGCACCCGGGCGATACCTGGGAGGAAAGCCATCTCGTCGTTGATCTTGGGGTTATATTTCATGCTGCAACTGCCCAGGGGGTAGAAGGTCGTGTCGATACCGAAGTTGCGCTGGCTGAGCAGGGTGAAGTAGCGGACAACCTGGGGTTCGGCGACCTCGGGTAGCTGCAGGTCTTGCCGGATGAACGACGCGTCGGGGAGTACCTGGACGGGCACATCCAGGGGTGGCAGTACCGAGCCAGCCCGGCCGGGAACGCTCTGCTCCATAAGGAGGGGCAGGCTGTCGGTGGTCAACGCCTTGCTCACGGTTTGAACTCCGCCAAGGCATCGGCCAAGGCATCGATCTCGTCCTTGGTGTTCACCTCGGTTACGCAGAGGAGCATTCCGTTGGGAATCCGATCGCCGATGTCCAGCCCGCCGATGATTCCATAGTCCAGCAGGCGGGAGTTGATTTCGCTGGCGGGAGAAGGACAGGCGATGGGAAACTCGAGGGCGAAGGTCCCGTGCAGGGGCAGTGAGTAGCCTGGGAGAGCTGCGATGCGGTCGGCGGCGTAGTGGGCCTTGTGGTATGACTGCTCTGCCACCTGGCGCAGCCCGCGCTTTCCCATGGCTGCCATGTAGACCGTGGCGGCCAGTGCCATGAGTGCCTGATTGGTGCAGATGTTGCTGGTGGCCCGCTCCCGCCGGATGTGCTGCTCCCGCGTGCTGAGGGTCAGGACGAACCCGGGGCGTCCGTCCCGGTCGGTGGTACGACCAGTCAGGCGACCGGGCATCTGGCGTAGAAGGCTTTGCCTGGTGGAGAAGAGGCCGACGTAGGGACCGCCGAAGCTGGGAGGCAGGCCAAGAGCTTGACCCTCGCCGGTAACGATATCGGCCCCAAAGGTACCGGGCGGCTTGAGCATGGCCATCGCCACCGGGTCGGATGACACCACCATCAGGGCCCCGACGGCTTCGGAAATACGGCGGTACCGCGCCATGTCCTCGAGGTAGCCGAAGAAGTTGGGATACTGTGCCACGAGGCATGCTGTGTCCGGGTGTAGCTCCACCGCACCGGGGTCGATTGTAACGACCTCCAAGCCTTGGGGCAGACAATAGGTCTCCAGCACCTGGCGGTAGGCGGAAGATATGGTGCTGCAAGCGGCGATACGGCTTCGACCAGTTACACGGCAGGCCATGAGGGCCGCCTCGGCCAGTGCGCTGGCCCCGTCGTACAGTCCCGCGTTGGCGACCTCCATATCGTACAGGCTGCAGACCATGGTCTGGAACTCGTAGGTCGCCTGCAAGGTTCCCTGGCTTATCTCCGGCTGGTAGGGGGTGTAGGAGGTCAGAAACTCGCCCCTGGTGATGAGAGCCCTTACGATGCTGGGGGTGAAATGGTTGTAGGCCCCTGCTCCCAGGAAGCAGGCGTACTCGCCAGCGTGCCGGTTGCGGGAAGCGAGGGCTTCCATCTCCCGTCGAAGTTCCAGCTCGGAGAGCGGGCCCGGCAGGTCCAGGGTAGGGTTGCGGTAATCGGCAGGGATGTCGGCGAACAATTCATCCAGCGATGCCGCACCGACGGCATCCAGCATGGAGCTCCGGTCATCTTCCGTGGTGGGAAGGTAATGGGAGCGCCATGCACTGTCCACGCCCAGGTCGACCATAGGTATCTCCTACTGAGGAGCCTCAGCCTGCTCGCTTCCTTGAATAAAAGGGGAGGGGGACGACTTCCGCTGGGGTCAACTCGCCACGGATGTCCACATCCAGCAGTTGTCCTGCCTGCGCCAATGCTGGGGTGACGAAGCCCATGGCAATGCTGGAGTTGAGAGCGGGTGAAAATGTACCGCTGGTTATGACTCCAACGGGCGAGCCTCGGTGCACCAACTGGTAGCCGTGGCGGGCCACCGAGCGGGCCTGCACCTTTAACCCCACCAGCAGCTTGGCAAGTCCGGTCTGCTGTTGCTCTAAGAGTGCGCTGCGACCGATGAAGTCGCCATCCATCTGCACGTAGCGTTCCAGTCCTGCTTCAAGGGGGGTCGTTTCGGCGTGCATGTCGTTGCCATGCAGGCGCAGACCTGCTTCCAGTCGCAGCACGTCGCGGGAGCCCAGTCCGCAGGGAGAGGCCCCGAGCCCCATGAGCCTGCTCCATACTAAGGGCCCATGCTCCGCGCTGAGGACCAGTTCCACGCCATCCTCTCCGGTATATCCGGTGCGACTGATGATGGCCTCTTCGCCGTCGATGGTGGTCTCTGCGATGCCGAAGGACCGCGTGACCGGGCCTTCCAGGGTTTCCCGGCCAAGAAGTTCCAGCAGGGCTGCTACTGCCAACGGCCCTTGCAGCGCGATGAGCGATGTGGCACGCGTGCGGTCGTCAAGCTTAACGTTCGGGGTGCCGTCGTCGATCAGGTTACCAGCCCACGCCACCACCCGCTCTCTGTTGGCGGCGTTGCATACCAGCAGGAACCTTTCAGGTGCGAGGCGGGCGATCACGACGTCGTCGATGATGCCTCCCGTCTCGTTGCAAATCATGCAGTACCGGCAGCGGCCGACTGCCAGGGCAGGGACGTTGGCCGTCAGCAGCTTGTCCAGCAGGGCTTCTGCGTCGGGGCCGGAAATGAACAGGCGGCCCATGTGGGAGACGTCGAAGATGCCAGCCCCGGTGCG
>JAAXIE010000320.1 GCA_012270525.1 Dehalococcoidia bacterium
ATTCCCAACAGTCTGAACGCCACCGAGGAAGTCACCATCCCGGCCTTCTTCGGCAAGCGCCCCGGCACTGTACCTCGCAAGAACCTGTGCGAACCGATCCACGACCGTGCGGTGGAGATGCTGGAGTTGATACAGGACCGAATCAGGCTGGCAGGGCTCCGCGCCCTACCGCCTGGCGGCCTCGTGCTGACGGGCGGCACAGCCGAATTGCCCGGGATGGAGGACCTGGCCCGGCGGGTCTTCCATAGCCCCGTCCGCTTGGGGGCCCCACGGGGCTTCCCCGGGCTTCCGGGCCAACTGAGGCAGCCCGCTTACTCGGCGAGCGTGGGGGTGCTGCTCTGGGGCATAAAGCACCAGGGCGACCGCCGTCCGAGGCCCGGCGGCGCGAAGGCAGCCCGGAACGGGGGCGGACTCGTCAGCCGGCTGCTACACTTGGGCCGGAGCCGATAGACAGAAGAGCCACATGTGCACAAGGAGGGACCCATGACTTCCGATGGGTCGCAGTCCATCGACCAGTTCGAAGCCTTCGCCCAGTCCCTGGCGGGCCTCGATACTGAGCGAAACCTGGGTTCGCCCGTAATAAAGGTGCTGGGGGTGGGCGGCGGTGGATGCAACGCCGTTACCCGCATGTACAAAGACCGCCTCAGCGGGGTGGAGTACTACGGGATCAACACCGATGCCCTGCACCTCTCCCGTTGCGAGATGGTCAACAAGATCACGGTGGGCCAGGAGTTGACCCGGGGTCTGGGTGCTGGTGGCGACCCTGAACTCGGCCGCCTCGCCGCCGAGGAGAGCCGGAACGAACTGACCCAAGCCGTAGCGGGGGCCGACCTGCTGTTCATCGCCGCTGGCATGGGTGGCGGCACGGGTACCGGCGGATGCCCCCTGATTGCCCGGCTGGCCAAGGAAGCTGGGGCCCTGACGGTGGCCGTGGTGAGTCGTCCATTCTCCTTTGAGATAGCCCAACGCAGGCGAAATGCCGAGTCGGGTATCCAGCAGTTGAAGGAAGTGGTGGACACCATGCTGGTGATCCCCAACGACAAGCTTCTTGAAGTCAGCGACAAGTCCGACGAGCCCTTGACATGGGACCAAGCCCTGGTCATGGCGGACTCGGTGCTTCAACAGGGAATACAGGCCATCACCGAGGTGGTAACCATCCCCGGCGAAATCAACGTTGACTTTGCCGACGTCAAGGCCATCCTGCAGGGCGCAGGACAAGCCTGGCTGGCCATTGGCACAGGTCGTGGCGAGAACCGCGCGGTGGAAGCTGCCACCAAGGCCATCAACAGCCCGCTGCTGGACATGAACATCGAAGACGTAAAGCGCCTGCTCTTCGTGGTCACCGGCGGGCCCTCGCTCACCCTGGACGAACTGAACTCAGCGGCCGAGATAATCGAGCGCATCGCCGACCCCGAAGCCAATATCATCTTCGGTACTGTGAAAGATATGTCGATGGATGATGAGGTGAAGGTCACGCTGGTGGCCGCAGCCTTCCCCGTCCCAAGTGACAACGATTTGGACCGGTCCCTGGATATCCGCAGGACCCCACCCCCTGATACCGTTTCCTCGATGGCAGATTCGGAGGAACTGGATGTGCCCGTCTTCCTGAGACGGTCACAAGACCCTAGGCACCGGGGTTTCTATCGCTAGCTCCGGCGATTAGCTGGGGCCAACATGCACGCTGCTGGCGTTAGTGCCAGGGGCGTGCATGTACAGTTGGGCGCGCCCCCCAGCGGACGAATCCCTGGCTGCCCGCGGGTTACGAAATCCGCCAAAGCGACTCCTGATGCGTCTTGACTGTCCCAGGAGGCTAAACTAGACTTCCTTTTCTTGCGACCCCAGCGACTGAATGTCGGTACTAAACAGAGATAGCGGAGGCTGCCATGCAGGTTGGCATTTACATCCGAGACTACATGGAGGACCCCACCCGCCCCATGTACGATCAGATCGAGGAAGCTGCCGAGGTATGCCGCGTGGCTGGCTCCTTCGGCTTTCACGCCATTTATATGCCTCAACACTTCATCGGGTACCCCACCGTCTGGCCACAGCCAATGCAGATCCTCTCCCGCCTCGCCCCGGAGGCCAAAGACCTGCGACTGCTCACGGGCATCATCATGCTGCCATATCACAACCCTGTGGACATCGCCGAGCAGACGGTCACCATGGACCAGATCTCCAACGGTCGTTTCACGCTGGGCTTGGGCCTGGGTTACCGCGAAAAGGAGTTGGAAGCATTCGGCACCAATCGTCGCGACCGTGCCAGTCGCTTTGAAGAGTCCCTCGCACTGATGAAGATGCTCTGGACCGGCGAAGAGGTCAGTTTCGAGGGAAACCACTGGACGGTGCATGAAGGCAGGCTTTCGCTGCTGCCGGTGCAAAAGCCTCATCCCCCGGTGTGGGTGGCAGCCCAGAGCCGGGCCGCAGTACGCCGGGCCGCCCGGGTGTGCGACGCCGCCATCATCGGGCCCCAACCCAAATGGGAAGACTACAAGTCGTTGGCGACGATGTACCGGGAAGCCCTGGAGGAGTACGGAACGACCGGCACCCTGGCAGCCAACCGCTCCATCGCCATCGGAGCCGACCGCGATACCGCCATTCGCGAGGCCTTGGCTACAGGCGAGAAGAAGGCCGCCCAGTACCGCGGCTTCGAGATGCAGGAGTCGACAACGGTGGACTTCGGCTTGGGCGGTGGCCGTCCCCTGCCGGAATGGGCCATCACCGGGACTCCCGAAGAGTGCGCCGAACGCATCGCCCGCTGCCATGAGGAAGACGGGTTGGAGTTCATCGGCTTGGCCACGCTCAACCTGCCCTCGGAGCACAAGGCCCGGTTGGAGTACCTGCAGATGATCGGCGAGGAGTTCGTGAGCAGGCTTCCGAAGTAAGCAGCCTGCCCCAGGGCACTACCTGCCGCCTATTGAAGGGACGCCTCCTGTTGAGAAGAGGCGTCCTTCCTTCAGGGCCCGTCTTTCAGGGTGGCCACGCTGAAGACCACGCTGAAGGGCTTGCAGTAAATCACGACGCTGCGCTGGATGCTCACGTCCACGCTGTCAGGGATTTCGTAGTTCTGGTCGCCCTTGTTGCCCTTGAGCCTGCTCAGGTCGAAATATCCTGTGGTCCTGACTTCGCTGCCACGTGTCGGGTCTGGGTGGGGCGACAGCATGACATGAAGCTCCGGCCCGTTGGTCACACTGAAGCTGTCCAAGCGCAGCAGGTGCTTGCCATCGGGCCCGCGGTAGATGGTGGCAAGCCCGCTGCCCCTGTGGAAGCTATCGGCATCTCGGAAATTGCCCGACTTGACCCTGGTGGCTGTGCCCGACTCCATCATTGAGGGCATGGCTTCGGCCATGGGGCTGTCGAGCTTGGACATGGTGCTCATGACCTGTTCCACCGCATCGCGGTCCATCCCTGGAGGCACCTGCGCACTGGCTGCGAAGGGGAACTCCTCCACGACCGTCTTGCTGGTGAACAGCGGGGAGCCGAGCCACCAGCCCAACACTATGAGCAGGGCCAGCACCGGCGTCCCGATGATGGCCACAGGGGTACGGTGCTTCCATACCAGGATATGCCAACCCTTCCGGTACCCGAAGGCCACGATCCCAGTGAGCACCAGCAGGGCCAGAACGGTGAGGGGCCAACGGTAGGGGTAGAGGTCGGCCAGGAACCTCTCGATGTCACCAAAGAACTCTGCCATCCCAGCCTCCTTAGCAGGGTCACGAAGGCTCACCCACCCTTCCGGTTGCCTGCCGACGATCCCCTTGCCTGTCGACGGTCATTCTAGCGTATCGCACTTGCAGCACACTCTGCGCATGTGCATATCAAGGTATTGTAAGATATTGCAGTTTCTCATTGACCCCGACAGCCATTGCTGGTATCATTATATCGTGAGTTTCTTACTCAACTTAAGGTGAAGAAGTTGAGGTGAAAACAACGCTGGCTCTGGCTTACAAGCACAAGATATGGATCATCTTCGGGGTAATAGTCGTTGCTGTAGCAGGTGGTCTGCTTGGATGGTCGTCTGCTTCGCCAAAGGTCAACTTGTCATCGGAGCAAGCCTATACCAACGACCTGCGGGCCTATGCCAACCAGAAAGGTCTCTCATACGATGAAGTTGCCAATCTCTACGGCTGGCATCATGATTTCAAGCCGGTAGCCAGGGCAGCGTCGGAGCACGAGTCCTACGTTCACACCGAGTACGTTGACGGCGGCGTGGTGTTGGCCTTTGCGGGCGGCGTCCCGCCGAGAGTGCAGGACATGATTGAAGACTTCGCTGCCGCCAACCCGGCGATCACGGTAATTGCGCGGACGAATCTGCAATTCAA
>JAAXIE010000195.1 GCA_012270525.1 Dehalococcoidia bacterium
GCCATTAATTTCATGGCATACCATGCCCGTGGCTTGGTATGCATGCCGGTCGTGCCCGAAAGGCTGGATGAACTAAACATCCCGCTGATGGTCGACAATAGCAACTCGGCCAAACATGGCACGGCGTTTACGGTCTCCATCGATTACAAGACGGGTACGACCACAGGCATTTCCGCCCATGACCGGGCGGCTACCATACGGGCCATCACGGACCCGGATGTAACCGCCGACGACTTCTTGCGCCCTGGCCACATGCTCCCACTGCGTTACCAGGCTGGCGGTGTCCTAGCCAGACCGGGGCATACCGAGGCATCGATTGATCTGGCCCGCCTCGCAGGACTCTATCCGGCTGGCGTGGTCTGCGAGATCATGAACCCGGACGGCACCATGGCCCGACTGCCGGAGTTGGAGGAGTTCTGCGCCAAGCATGACCTGAAGCTGATCACCATAGCGCAGATCATCGCGTACCGACGTCGTTCTGAGACCCTGGTGCGCAGCGTAGCCGAGGCCCGGCTGCCCACTGAACGTGGCTTGTTCCGGATGGTGGCCTTCGAGGGTACGGCAGAGCCGGGCGAGCACATGGCGTTGGTGATGGGGAGTTGGGAGGCAGACGAGCCGATCCTGGTGCGTATACACAGCGAGTGTCTGACGGGGGAGGTCTTTGGCAGCCTGCGGTGCGACTGCGGTGCGCAGATGAACGAGGCCCTCAACATGATCGTAAATGAGGGCAAGGGCGTGTTCCTCTACATGCGCCAAGAGGGGCGGGGCATTGGGCTGCACAATAAAGTGAAGGCCTACCACCTACAGGATACGGGCATGGATACCGTCGAGGCGAACCACAGCCTTGGTTTCGCGGCTGACATGCGCCACTACGGGATGGGGGCCCAGATGCTGCTGGAGTTGGGCGTGCGCAAGATACGGCTGCTGACCAACAGCCCCCGCAAGATGGTCGGCCTTTCGGGGTACGGGCTGGAGATTGTGGGCAGGGAGCCTATCGACGTACAGGTGGGGCCTGAGAGCATGGAGTACATGCGGGTGAAGCGAACTCGCATGGGGCACATGATCGGCTACTAGGCAGCCCGCCTGCGCAGGGCTACCCGCCCACCTTGGATATCAGATAGGCCTGCAGGAACCCGTCGATTTCACCCTGTAGCACCGCGTCGGTATTGGATGTCTCGTGTCCCGTACGATGGTCCTTCACCATGCGATAGGGCTGCAGGACGTAGCTTCTTATCTGGTTTCCCCACTCCGCCGACATATGCTCGCCTCGCAATCGCGCCAACTCCGCGGCACGCTCCGTGTTCTGCTTCTCCAGTAGCCGGGCCATGAGGATTCTCATGGCGTACTCGCGGTTCTGGTGCTGCGAGCGCTCGTTCTGGCATGAGACCACGATGCCGGTGGGAAGGTGCGTCAACCTGACGGCGGAGGAGACCTTCTGAACGTTCTGGCCTCCGGGTCCGCTGGACCGGAAGAAATCGACCTTCAGGTCTTGGGGGCGAATGACGATATCGGGATCGTTGTCGGCGACCGGGATGACCTCGACCCTGGCAAAGGAGGTGTGGCGGGCATGGTCTCCGTCGAAGGGTGATATGCGTACCAAGCGATGAACGCCATTCTCACCCTGCAGGTAACCCGTGGCGTACGGGCCACTGATCTCCATGGTGGCACTGCGTATCCCGACCTCCTCGCCATGGGAAACATCCATCAAGTCGACCTTACGGCCGTGGGCCTCGCACCAGCGAAGATACATCCGCAAGAGCATATCGGCCCAGTCCTGCGACTCGACGCCGCCTGCACCAGCATGAATGGATACCACTGCGGGACGGTCGTCGTAGGGACCCGATAGAGTGAGTTGTAATTCTTCACGGTCGAGCTTCCCGGACACCTGCTGAGACTCGGCCTGAATCTCGGCGGCCATTTCCACATCGTCTGCCTCGATGGCCAATTCGACCAATTCAAGGAGCCCGTCTACCTGGAATTTCAGTCCACGCCATAGATGGATGGCTTCCTGCAGGCGCGACAAGAGCTGCATCTGGCGTTGCGCCGAAGGGGGATCATCCCAGAAGGAGGGTACCGTGGATGCCTTTTCCAAGGCCTTCAATTCCCTCTCCAGCTTGGGGAGGTCAAAGACGCTGGAGCAGGTCGTCGAGGCGGGCCTTCGTCTCGGTAAGTTGTTGCTTTATGTCGTCCATGGAAGGAAAACTCCTCAGTTGTTAGGCTGCAATCAGGGCGGGACGTACCCTTGGGAGCGGGTGTCCGCCAGCGACAGCATGGGCCATGCGAGTGGTTTGAGGGAGCCGGAAGCCGGTACAGCACGCGAGCACCCACCTGGCCGCGGCCAGCAGGTCCACCCTGTGGCCGACGGAGAGGTATACCGGGCTCACTCCCGAACGCGTCCGGAGAGCCAGTCCGATGATCTCGCCCTTGTGCTGCAGGTCGGCGGTGGCCCCTCTGTATTCTTCCAGACCATCGTACTCGCCTACCAGGAGGGACTTGGCGCAACCGATGGTGGGTATGTCTACCAACAGCCCCAGATGACAGGCCAAGCCGAACCTACGTGGATGGGCGTATCCCTGTGCATCAAGAATCAACAGGTCGGGGGTGATGGTGAGGGACTGCAGGGCTTCCAGCAGAACGGGCGTCTCACGGAAGGAGAGGAGGCCGGGGACGTATGGAAAGGCGGGGGTCTGTTCGGCAACGGCAACCTCGGCAATATCGAGCTGAGGGTAGTTGAGGACGACTGCTGCCCCTCGTACGATTCCTTCCGGGTCAGGAGGGGAGACGTCCAAACCAGCTACGTAACGCACCGTAGGGCCGACGAGGTCACGCATGTCGACAAGGGGGGCGAGTTGCTGCTGGATATTGCGAGCTTCCCTG
>JAAXIE010000351.1 GCA_012270525.1 Dehalococcoidia bacterium
CGGTGGGCGTCTCCACCGATTACCTTGGCACCTACCTTCCGGGACTTATCCTCTTTGCGGTGCTCTCATGGAGCCTGCTGGTCTCGGGCATCCTGCTGCCGGAGACGGGTCGAAGGAAGGAAGGCGCGGTAGCCCAGGCGTGATCTCTCACCACCAGATTGTTGCTGCCGTACAAACGGGCACTTGGCCCGTCGAAGCAGGCACACGTGGGGACGCATAATGGGAACGTTCGAAGTGATCATCGGCGTGGGGAATCTGAATGGTGGCGAGCCGGTGGAGGTGGAAGCCACGGTGGATACTGGAGCCACCTACACCACGCTGCCCCGCTCGCTGCTGGAGGCTCTAAGCGTCGAGCCTCTGCGGGAAGAGGTGGTGGAACTTGCAGATGGAACCACGCAGGTCTGGAGCACGGGACAGGCCCGCTTGATCTGCGAAGGCCAGCAGTGGATTTGCCCGGTGAGCTTCGGCGGGGAGGGTATCCACCTCCTAGGGGCCACAGCACTTGAGATCTTTGACCTGATGGTGGACCCGGTAGACCAGCGACTGGTGCGCAGGCCTCCGAGGGTTGTCGAGCACCTCTGATTAAGACCCGGCTCCTACCGCATGGTTGCTCCGCCGTCGACCGCCAAGGTCTGGCCGGTCATGAAGGCACTATCGGGCGAGCAGAGGAAGATGGCGGTGCCCACGAGGTCGGTCGGCAGTTCGGTGCGCTTGATGCTGCGGGCCTGCATGCGCTGGCGGTCTCCTTCGAGGCGGGCTTCGTCGGGGTCGTCGACGCTGATGGTGAGGCCGGGGGCTATGGCGTTGCACCTGATGTTGAAGGGACCGAGTTCGCGGGCCAGCACGCGGGTGAAGCCAATGACGCCCGCCTTGGAGGCTACGTAGTGGGCTGCCAGGGCTGCTCCGAAGTGGACCGTACCGGAACTGATGTTGATGATGCTTCCTTCGCCCTGCTGCTTCATCTGGGGGGTGACGGCGCGGGCGCAGAGGAAGGTGCCCCTGACGTTCACGGCCATGAGGCGGTCCCATTCTTCGACCGAGATCTGGTCAAAAGGGCCGCGGGTCATGGCAGGGCGTTGGAACACGGCAGCGTTGTTGATCAGGGCGTCGATGCGCCCGTAGCGGTCGATGGTGGCTTGTGCCATGTTGTCGGTCTGCTGGGGGTTGGAGACGTCCACGGTGACGGTCATGGCGTCGTGACCCGCATCTCCAAGGGAACGGACCAACTCATCGGCGGCTGACGTGTTGATGTCAGCCACGACGACCTTGGCACCTTCTCCCGCCAGCCCTTCGCAGTAGGCCTTGCCGATACCCAAGGCCCCTCCGGTGACGATTACCACGCGATTGTCGAGCCTGCCCATGGCTTCCTCCTGTCGGTGCTCTATAGGCTCCACCCAAGCCCGCGCTTCGAACGAGCGACGGAATTGCGGGGCTCAGGGGTTGGGGCTTGTTAGCATTTCTTCTGCCAGCTTGCATGCGGCTTCGCGGATGCGTTGACGGTCGGCTTCGGGGGATTCTGCGGGTGGCACCTGCACCACGATGTCGCGGGCGTAGGTGGTGAGGGTGCCGTTGTCCTCCCGCAGGACGCCCTTGGGGTCCTGGCCTTCCTGGACGGCGCGGATACCCTGCCGGACCATGTTGCGCAGCATGATGATGCCCCGGTCGGAGCTTCCCAAGTGCTCCAGGGCATGTCGGGCGATGGAACGCTGGCTGGACTGGGCGTCGTAGTCTCCCGGGACCCGTTGCCGGTCCTCGTAGGGACGCTCTGCGGTCTGGCCAAAGGGAAGACCACCGGGCGGTTCCTTGCCTTCCCGGGTGTGGTTGAACCAGAAGAGGCGGGTGTTGGAGTCGTCGATGGGGGTGGCATAGATGCCCATGTCGGGGCGGCCGTAGGCGTCGTCCTCACGGAAGAGCACGCCACTGGGCGGGAACTGGTGGAGGGTGGGTGGTAGAAAGTCGGCGATACGCACCCATGCCGTGTCTTCCACTCGACGCGTGTCGAGGTAGAGCATGCCCACGGGGGTCTCCATGTAGTCCCATTCGGGCTTCTGGGTGAAGTCATCGACGACGTGGGCTGCCACCTGGGGCTCGCTGACGATGGTGTGGAGGTAGAGCAGATGGGCTGGATCCATGCAGTTCTCCTTGACCTGCAGCCAATTGCAGGGGAGGGTGCAGGTGTCGCCAGCCCAAGAGTGGTGATCGGGTCGTTCGTAGGTGTCGTAGATGGGGAACACAGGACGCTTTTCCGGAGGCCCCATGTAGGCGAACACGAGGCCCCTGTACTCCAGAGTGGGATATGCCCCGTGATACAAGCGGTTCTTGAGGGTGGAGTCGGAAGGCTCGCCGGGGGTCTCCAGGACCCGACCATCGACGTCAAACAGCCAACCGTGATAGCAGCACCGTAATCCTGTCTGGCATACCAACGCGAATTCGAGGGAGGTGCCACGGTGGGGGCAGTGGAGTTCCATCAAGCCGGTCCGACCTTGCCCGTCACGGAATACCACCAAGTCCTCACCCAGTATCCGCACACGGTGGGGCAGGTCGTCCAGGTCTTGGGAGCGGACAACGGGTATCCAGTAGCGACGGAAGTACTCCCCGCAGGGAGTTCCGGGGCCGACGTGGGTCAGCTCGGCATCTTCCGACGGAACGTCACGGTGGAAGTAGCCCCCGTAGGGCTGGGACAGGAACGGTGCCCTGGTGGTCATGATTCGTCCTCACTTTCGCCGGGATCGGGGTCCAGCGATAGGATGGCTGCCTCGAGGTGGGGAAGTGTCAGGGATCCCGTTACAGGTTTGGCATGACCTTTTCGGCAAACAGGCGCATCGACTTCTTGACCTCTTCGTGGGGCACGAGTCCGCCCATGTTGAACCAGCAGATGGTCTCATCCATCCGCAGGGCATGGCCGATCTTGTGCAACCTATCGAGGCAGGCGCCGGGTTCATCGTAGACGGCTGTATCCCGCAGGATGTCCTCGTAGGGGATGCTGAGGTAGTCGGGATAGCGGGGCCCGCCAGCAGCAGCGGTCTCGGTGGCGGGGCGGGGGCCGGGTCCGAGGATAGCGTTGACCTCGCGCATGTAGTTCATGGTGCTGGCCTGGGGCAGTTCCCTGGCGCGGTTGGCCTCCTCGGCGACAAACACCGGCAGGGCGAGGGAGACCTCCTGCTCGGGATGGCCGTGATTGCGCAGGGTCTGCCGGTAGG
>JAAXIE010000012.1 GCA_012270525.1 Dehalococcoidia bacterium
CGGTGTTCTACCACAGCGAGAGCGGCGTGCTGAACTGTGGCCCGTTGGCCGACGAGGGTGAAGAGGACATCGATCTCATAAATGCGGGAGGCCAGTTTCTCAAGCCGGTGCCAGGGATGTCCTTCTTCAGCTCGGCTCACGCCTTCGCCATGATTCGCGGTGGTCATGTGGACGCCACGGTTCTCGGGGCGTTGCAGGTGTCGGAGACGGGAGACCTGGCCAACTGGATGCTGCCGACGCGGGGCGTGGGCAACATCGGCGGGGCCATGGATCTCTGCGCTGGCGCGAAGCGGGTGATCGTCGCCATGGAACACACCGATTCCCAAGGCCAACCGAAGGTCGTGGAGCGGTGCACCTATCCCCTGACGGGGAAGGGTTGCGTCAGCTTGGTGGTGACCGACGTCGCCGTACTGGACGTGACCGGGTCCGGACTGCTACTCCGCGAGACGGCACCGGGATGGACGGCCGAGGACGTGCAGGAAATCACCGCAGCACGCCTGCATGTGGCCGAGGACCTGAAGGAGATCGAACTGTAGCTGGCCGGTTTCGCCCTATTGTCTTTGGGCGAGGCCCGTTCCCCTACATCTCCTCAGATGCGGCTACCTGGAACCAGCCTTCCTCGGGGGCCGGGGCCTGCTCCGCACCCTGACCGCTTCTGGAAGAGGGCAGCACGTCCAGCTTCAGGCTCTTCAGCATTTCGTCGATCTGGCGTACCGATTCGGCATTGTTGGCCGATGACCCGCGTTGCGAGGACAGTTGCCCCCGCAGAGCGAGGAGCCTGGTGGTCATAGCCAGTGCCAACTCCACGCCAGCCAGGTTGAGGCCCAGATCTTCCACGAAGTGCTTTATCAGCCGAAGCCGCGCGACATCGCTATCGGAGTAGGTCCGCAGCGTGCCCATACGTAGCGGGTCGACGAATCCGGCCCGCTCGTACTTGCGCAGGGTCTGAGGGTGCATGTCCAGCGCCTCGGCAACGACGCTGATCATATATATGCCTTGGGCTTGTCTCATCGTCATTGTCGCTCACTTATATGCCAATCAACCTCTTGTGTCAATAGGAGGGGCAGACGAATATGGCAATTCTGGGATGCTAGTAAGGATACTGCAATAGTCTCTTGACATTGTATATATCAAAGGTTAGACTATTGACATACAGTAGGGTAATGACATTGGAAGGAGGAACGCGATGACTTCAACCATTGTCCCGGAAGCAGTGAAGCCCTTGGCCAACTCGGTGGTAAAGGACATCGAGGAGGTGGTGCGGGAGGCTGAGCAGGAGCGCCCGGTGTTGTATTTCACCTCGCCCTCCCCGGGTGTACGATATTACTCGCTGCGACCTACGGGGCTGGCGCGGTAGCTGGCCCCGGTTATGCCACGATCCATGCTTTGGCGCCCCGCTCATCCTTCTCCACCTGGATGATGTCCGGGAACGAGTCTCTCAGGCCCTCCAAGTGGGTGATGACGAAAATCTTTTCGAAGTCCCGTTCAATGGCACTGATGACATCGAGGATGCGGTCCCTACCGGTGGTGTCCTGGGTGCCGAACCCCTCATCGATGAACAGCGTGGGCAGCGGGGCGCCTTTACGGCGGGCCAACTCCTTGGACAAGGCGATGCGTAACGCAAGGTTGATCCGGAAGGCCTCGCCACCGCTGAAGAGTCCGTAGTCCCGAGCCCCCAACTCGTCACTGATGATTATGTCCAGCGTTTCTATGGGTTCCCCTTGTCCACTGCGGCGTTCCCGCTGGGTCTCCAGCTTCACGTGCATACGCTCGTCTGTCATGCGACCCAGCAGTTCATTGGCGGTGTTCTCCACCTTGGGCAGCAGGGCATCGATGAGCATGGCCTGCACTCCCTGCCTGCCTAGAGCCGACTGCAAGTCCTCGTACAGCCCTTGAGTTTCCTTGGCTTCCTGCAGAGCGCGCTGATCGCCTTTCATACTGGCTTCCATAGACTCAAGATGTTGCAAGTCTCCCACGACGGCCCCCAGTTGTTGAAGGAGGTCACTAACGCTCCGCTGGAGACCCTGCTCGGCGGCTGTATGCCGGTCCAGGTCCTCTTCCAGCCTCGGAAGGTCGGCCACATCGACGGCGATGGCCTCCCTTTTTCGCTGCAACTCCTCCAAGGCCTGTATCGTCTTGGTGCGCATATCTTGTGCCAATTGCAGGGACTCGGTCTCTTGTGGCAGGTTTTGCTCTGCTTCCTTCAGCCTGTGAGACTTCTCTTCCACTGACCGCGCTTCCTGCACCCGCTGGTAGAGTTGCTGGTGGGCTTCCGCGCTATAGCCCAAGGACTCCAGGGCCGCCCGTACTTCGACCAGTTCTGCCTGCTCCTGAATGGAGTATTGGTGCTTTTCCAACTGCGACCGCAAGGCGGTCAACTGTTCCTGCACCCCGGCCAACTGTCCGGCTGCTTGGCCTGCCTGGGCCAGTGCTGCATCCTGAAATGCAACGGCTTGCTGGGCCTGGTCCCGTTGCTTCTCCAAGGTTGGCCTGCCGGCAAGGGCTGTTTCCGTGGCGGCCTTCTTCTCCTGGAAGCTTTGCAACTCCCCCTCGATGGCGCGGTAGGCTCGCAATTTCTCGCGGATTTCAGCCTCATATGATTCATTGATGCGATTGCACTGGTCCTCGCTGAGCGGCGTGCCACAGAGGGGGCAGGATGAAGAGCCGTCGGAGGCCTTCATCATATTCTGCTTCTCACGGAGTTGCTCGCCTTCGGTTTTGACCGTCTTCATCTCAGACTCAAGCCTGCCGATATCCCCGGTGAGGGTGACCAGAGCAGCCCCCTCTTTTTCCAGGGTTTGGAGATGTGAGGTCGCTTCGGCCAATTGCTCTCGGGCCTTCTCAAGCTCACGCTCATGCTGGGGCACTGCTTCAACCGCAGGCTGCAACTCTTCCTTGATGCGCTTGTGGATGCCCTTGGCCTGTTCCTCCAAGCGCGACCGTTCTTCGGCGATGACCAGGGAGAGGGCCGACTCGCAGCCTTGAAGCTCGTCGTAGGAGGCGTGTGCTTGGTTCATTTCCTCATATTGGAGGCGCAGGGCCTCTAGTTG
>JAAXIE010000270.1 GCA_012270525.1 Dehalococcoidia bacterium
GAGTTCGATCTCCTGCCCTGCGACATCGCCTAGGACGTGGATTGCCGGTCCGCCGCCACCGGTGGTGCGCCGGATCTCCAGGCCGAAGCGTATGTTACCCGCCTCGACGATTTCCTTGCCCCTGCTATGGGTGACGGTGGAGCGACGGGTCTGAGCAATCTCGCGGGCGGTGGACTCCACCTCGGGGAGGGCTTCCATGAGGGCCACGGCATTGACCCGTGTGGCCACTTCGGGGTAGCCCGCCTTGGTGAGCATGGCTGGCAGGCGTGTGCCGATCTGCTCGAAAGCCCAGCCGATGGGATTACCGGTAACCACGGGGTCGAGCATCACCTGGGTGTTCTCGCGGGCTGGGGCATAGTGATAGTGGGGTGCGATTTCGAAGCAGTCGAAGCGCAGCAGCTCGGTGTCCTCGCCGGCAACTTCCCCACGCACCTGGATGGATACACCCTGGTCGGGGTTGTTCCCGCCACGCATGCCGGGGGCGGTGCCGTGGGCGACGCCTCCATCGCGGGAGAAGTAACCGACGGCGAAAGACACCGCGCCAGCGTCGATTCGAATACGTTCCATGGCCATTGTTTCGCCTCCTGTAGTTCTGGTCGGTCTGCTTGCTGAGTATTGTATCAGAACCAGGGTGCGACGCCAGACGCTCCGCCTTGAAACGCCTCTGGACCCGGTTGGTCTCCCCATGCGCTGATTCTGATAAGATGGGGCCTGCCACCCCCCACCACCGAGGAGGTTGCGATGCCATTTGGCGGCAACGACTGGCTGGCCCTGACACAGGAACCCACGCTGGAACCGGACCTGCCCATCTGCGACCCACATCACCATTTCTGGGACTACCGGCTGGAGCGGATTCCGTACCAGCGATACCTGCTGCATGAACTGGCAGAGGACATCAATAGCGGGCACAACGTGCGCTCCACGGTGTTCGTCGAGGCGCGTTCGATGTACCGCGCCGGTGGCCCCGAGGAGATGCGGCCCGTGGGGGAGGTGGAATTTGTGCAGGGACTGGCGGCGGCGAGCGCCAGCGGGCTGTATGGTCCAGGCCGTGCCGCTGCCTCCATAGTGGGTCATGCCAACCTGAACCTGGGCGAAGGGGTCAGGCCGGTGCTGGAAGCGTTGCAGGCGGCCAGCCCCAATCGGTTCCGGGGGATACGCCACTCGGTGACGTGGGACCCTCACCCTGAGAGCGAGAATACGGCGGCCCACAACCGGGAGGGGCAGCTTTCCAGCGATAGCTTCCGGGCTGGGGCAAGAGTCCTAGCCAGGATGGGTCTCTCGCTGGAGGCATGGCTCTTCTTCCCTCAGTTGGGGGAACTGGCCGATTTCGCCAAGGCCGTGCCCGACCTGACCATCATCCTGAACCACATCGGGGGCCTTCTGAGGGTGGGCCCCTATGCCAACCGGGGGGACGTGATGGACACATGGCGCAGGGGCATATCCGCCGTTGCCGCCTGTCCCAACGTATGCGTCAAGCTGGGAGGCATCGGCATGCCCAGGACTGGGTTCGACTGGCACGAGCGGACGAGGCCCATCGGCTCGGAGGAGCTGGCCACTTCTATGGCCCCCCTGATGGACTACTGCATCGAACAGTTTGGGCCGGAACGAGCCATGTTTGAGAGCAACTTCCCCGTGGACAAGGTGTCGTATTCCTATAACGTGATGTACAACGCCTTCAAGCGCATGTCGAAAGGCTACTCGGCCACGGAGCGTGCCTCCCTGTTCCACGACACGGCGGCACGGGTGTACAGGGTTGACGCATGAGGGTAACGGCCCACACGAAAGACTAACAGGCGCACAGGTGGTGACATGCAGAACGCACCAAGGAGCATCCCCAACGAGACGGACTTGCTGGTCATCGGCGGTGGCACGGGGGGAGCGACCCTGGCGGGGATCGTGGCCAGGGACACCGACCACCGGGTCACGCTGGTGGAAGCGGGGCCGGACTACGGGCCACCCGATCCATCGGTCTGGCCCGCGGACCTGCTGGATCCCCGGCCGGGGGCGACCAGCCATGATTGGGGGTACGAGGGGATCGCGCACCGGGCTCAAGCCCAGCCCATACCCTACTGGCGAGCGAGGGTCATCGGGGGGTGCTCTTCCCACAACTATTGCAACGCCTCGGTGGGGCACCGCTGCGACTACGACGGCTGGGCCAAACTGGGCAACCCCGGTTGGGACTGGGACTCAGTAGCCCCGGCCTTCGCCCGGGCACAGAAGGCGATGAGAGTGCATACTCCCGACGCCGCGGAACTGACCCCTTACCACGTCTCCTTCCTTGATGGCGCGGCTGAGGCGGGGATCCCGCGGGTGGAAGAGTTCAACAACCCCGACGAAGCCAAGGGAGTCGCCCCCTTTCCCGTGAACGTATCCGGAGGGATGCGTTGGAACAGTGCCTTTGCCTACCTGGACCCGGTGCGCCACAAGGCCAACTTGAACATCGTGGACAACGCGTTGGTGGAACGGGTGGTGCTGCAGGGTGACCGGGCGGTGGCGGTGGAAGTGTTCGCCGATGGTCAACGGCACACCATCAACGCCCAGCGCATCGTCGTTGCCGGCGGGGCCTACTGCTCGCCTGCCATACTGATGAAGTCGGGCATCGGTGAGGCGGACGCTCTGCAGCGTATCGGGGTGAAGACGCTCCACAACCTGCCGGGCGTGGGCCAGAACCTGACAGATCACCCGCTGCTGCTCCTGCTGTTCAACCCCACCGACAAGCTGGAGAAGCAGATGGCCCAGTTGGGGGAGACGGCGCGCCGGTCCGAGGTGCGTACCATGGCCAAGGTGCCGAGCCCCCATTGCAGCGAGGGGTTCGACCTGGACCTGATCTCCCGCACCCTGTATTACCCCGAGACGGATGAGATGCAGTATGGCGTGGTGATCACCATGGTTGCCCCGCGCTCCCGTGGCCGCCTCAGCCTCTCCTCATCAGACCCGGAGGCCAAGCCAGTCATCGATATGGGCTACCTCACCGATGGTGCGGAAAACGACGTGAATGCCGTGGTGGACGGGGTGGAGATATCCCGGTCCATCGGCTCTACCATCGCCAAGGCTGGTCTCATTGATGGCGAGAGTGATCCTGGGGCCTCGGTCACATCACGACAAGGGCTGGGGGAGTGGGTGCAGCGCAC
>JAAXIE010000211.1 GCA_012270525.1 Dehalococcoidia bacterium
GGCACCGCCACCGTCTACCTACCCTCGCGGGAGGCCGGCCCCGTAGTGCTGCCCATACCTCACGCCGCCCGCCCGCCATTCGTCAACTACCAGACCTACTACAAAGAGTGGTACTAGAGCGATACACATAGTGGGAACACGAAAGGGGCAGTTCGCGAACCGCCCCTTTCTCTTTGTCCACGCAGGCTTGTCCGGGCACAGTGCCCGGTTGCCACTTACTCCACGCCGAGCGCGTTCGCCCATTGCATCAGGAAGTCGAACTTGATCTTGGCGTTGTAGGCTAAGCAGATATGGGAGTGCGTCTCCGCGCCTATACTCGTTGACGAAGTAGTCGATGACGTGGGCGCGGAACTCGTTCTGAAAGCTCATCACGTAGTGGGGCGCATTCGATGATCTGGCATACGCGGCGTGCATACCCCACGTCGTCGATGATGCAGCAACCGGACACACATCCCGAGAGGGCCCAGCCCAGCAGTCGCTGCACGGCTCCGTAGTAACGCCGACCACATCGCAGCCCTGCGACTCAGCAGGCATGCGGCACGGATGAGTCAACTCTCCACTCATCGCCGCCGTGACCATGCCATTGCTGCTTACTTTCCAGGCCTTCCCATACCGCCCCTTGCAGTGCGCTATGCGGCAGCAGTGCGAGTGAAGCCAAGGAAACGCGCTCTCAGATCAGGCTTCCCGCGTTGGCATGTGAGTCACATAAAGCAACAGCCGGCGGGTTTATCACCCGCCGGCTGTTTGATGGTCCGAATTGGCTGAGGGGCTGCTACTCCTCGATCACCGTCGTGCCTTCGTCGCTACCGACTTCCGCAGTGAATTCTGCGTAGGTCAGAGTAGCGGTGGTGACCGTGTCCTGCCTGATCTGGCCCTCGGGCAGGTCGTTTGCCGTCACCGTGACGGTGAAGCTGAAGTCATCACCCGTAGCCAGGTCCTCACCGTGGTTGTAGGTCACCGTCGAGGCCTCGGCGTCTATCGTCGCCTTGGTATCGTCCGACGTGGAATCGATTGTGAACTGATCCGGCACTTCCACAGCCACGCTCACTTCGGTCATCGGCGACCTACCCTGGTTGCTCACGACCACCGTAAAGGTAACCTCCTCACCTTCCCTGATCGGATCGACGGAGTCGGTGATTTGGATGGTGGCGCCGGTCGCAGCCAGTATCACGATATTCAGTTCGGCATCGTCGCTGACGTCTTCGGTGGCGGTGACGCTGGCCGTATTGACCATCGTGCCCACCGCGTCGCCTTGCAGCGTCAGGGTGACCGTGGCCTCGCCGTCGACTGCCAGGTTTCCAACCGACCAGGTTACGGTGTCGCCGTCCTCGGATAGGGTGCCCTCTGGGCTGGACGACACGTAGGACATGCCGGTTGCGATCGCGTCGGTGATTGTCACGTTGGTCAACTGCGCTTCACCGGTGTTGGTGGCGGTCAGAGTGTAGGTTGCCTGGTTGCCCACGAAGAGCGCCGTGCGACCAACCTTTTCGACCGCTATGGCGGGTACTAGGACCGTGGTGGTTGCCTGGGCCTGAGGCACCGTGTCAACCCCGTCGGCGGTGGCGGACGCAGTGTTCACCTTGGCGCCTGCCGTTGTCCCCCTCAGCGTCAGCGTGATGGTGGACAAGCCATCGGGATCCAGACTGCCGATGTTCCAGGTCACCGTGCCGCCGTCCTCTGAGACGGTACCGGCCGGGAGGCTACCGACGTGCTCCGTACCCTCAGGCAGGGTGTCGGTTACGGTTGTGTTTTCGGCGACACCGGTGCCGGTGTTGGAGACCGTTATGGTGTAGGCAAATATCTCACTTATCAGAGCCGTTTCTGGCCCGATCTTGGTGATGGCCAGCGCTGGCTGGACGACCGTGGTAGTGGCCTCGGCACTGGCCGTGGCGCCTTCTGTGGAGGACACAGCCACCTGGTTGGTCCAGCTGCCAGTCTGGTTGGTCTGCAGAACCACTGAGACCGAGCTCGTATCGTCCGGGTTCAACGTACCCAGATCAATCGTCAGCTCGTTGTCAACCCGAATGCCCTCCGGGTCGGATGAGACTAAGCTCACGCCTGACGGTATGGTGTCCACCAATTGGATGCCCGTGCTTGCACCAGTGCCAGTACCGGTCACCACAATGGTGTAGGTGACGTTGTCATTGATATTAGCCTGTTCCGGGCCGGTCTTGGTGACTTCCAAACCGCCTCTTATGACTTCCGTTGCAGTGGTGGTCTCGTCGCCGAGGCCCGCGGAAGAGCTCGCCTGGTACGTGATTGTCTGTTCACCTACGCTGGTGCCCTGGGCTGTCAACTCAACCGACGTGGAACCGTCGATTGCGATAGTGCCAAGGTCCCAGGTTACGACGGACTCGCTCTCTGTGCCTCCGTCCGTGGCGGACACAAAGGTCAAGCCATCGGGCAGTGTGGCGGTAAGCTCAGTATCCGTTGAATCGAATGTACCTGTATTGGTCACCGAGATGGTGTACGTTGCGTTGTCAAGCAGGCCGATCTGCTCGGAGCCGGTTGCCTCTACATCCAGAACTGACTGGGCCCACCGCTTCTGCATGCTTTGCGAGAACATGGTCTTGCCGCCCGGCTGCTCCAGCACTTCAATTAATACGCTGTTTTCACCCAAGAGCGCGTCTACCTGCTCAAGAGTGACGGAAGCCTGTCCGGAGGAGTCAGTTGTGGTTGTGATGACGTTGCTGCCTTCGTCCGCGTTTGCGAACCGGGCGTCCGGCTCGTCATCGGTTATGGTCCAGCGGACGGACGTGCCCTCGACAGGACTGCCGTCCGAGACGTTGGTTATCGTTACGCTCATGGGGTGAGGAGTGTTGGAGAGGTTTTCCGCGTCGGGCGGGAACTCAGGACACCCGTCTACCCAGTGCACCACTCCAAAGACCTTGTGGGCACTCTTATCCTCGATGCCGGGTGCGAAGGCGGTTACGTCTGTATCGCCCGGCCGTGTGGCCACCAGAGTTGCGGTGGCCTCTCCGTCTGAGTTGGTATTCACAACTGCGAAGGAGTTGGTCATCTTGGTGGGGCTGGTGCTGCCCGCTACCTCGACGATGTCACCAACCGCATGCGGGAACCGGTTGAGCAAGAATTCGATGCGCCCGTCTGCAGAGGCGGTCCCGTCAGCAGCCAGGTTGGCCGTAATCTCATGCTGGTCAAGAATGCAGCTCCACGACTCCCCGGAACTCAGCATCACCTCTGTAGGCGCGCTGGCTTGGGGATTTGTGAAGCTTTGGGGGTTGGACGCAGTGGCATTGCCAATAAGGCCAACCAACAGGAGAAGTAGTCCCATCGCGGGCAACGTTAGCCGCTTCGCATTAAGCATCGAAACACCTCATTTTTCAACCGAACTTGCCGCCGGCGCAGATATGTCGCGATCTAGGCAATAGTAGCATAGTAAAATTCTACTGTCTATTGCCTATAGAGAGCAATATTACAATTTCATAACGTATTTTATATTATACTTAGGTAGCGTAACGT
>JAAXIE010000011.1 GCA_012270525.1 Dehalococcoidia bacterium
CACTGGGACCACAACCAGAACTTCGACCTCTTCTACCATGCCCCAGTGCTGGTGCACCGGCTGGAGATGAAATACGCCCACCGTCCTCATCACAACGACTGGGCCACTCCGCAGTGGACGGGGGCCATGATCGACCACATCCCCAACGTTGTGGAGGTGGACGAGGGCTACCAGATCGAACCGGGGTTAGGCGTCATACATGCACCGGGTCATTCGCCGGGAAGCATCGGCGTCACCGTGGAGACCGACCAGGGGCTGGCCGTGGTGGCAGGAGACATCATCCACTTCGGCGGGGTCGCCCTCTCCAAGACCAGTCCCATCATCTTCTGGAGCGAGGACCAAGCCCGGAAGAGCATCGAGCGGGTCACCGAACTGGCCGACGTGATATATCCCGGCCACGACCGGCCCTTCCGGCTGGCGGGTGGCGGGGTCGAATACATGACACCCCAGGACATCATCCTGTCCGGCCTCACTCCTGATATGGAAGGGGTGGTCTTCGACAATCCGCCACGGCCCCAGTACGTGATGCCCGGCATCGAAGAACAGACACTGGAATCGCTGGAAGGCTAGCAGCGGGCAACCGCTATGACTTGGAGGTAGCGACCTTGGCCCAAGAAGCAACGACCATACTCCTGTACACCCATCCCGACTGCAACTACTCCGACGCCCAGAGGGCCGATTTCGTTAAAGACGGGGTGCAGTTCACCGAGATCGACATCTCGGTCCACCCGGAGCGCATCGACGAACTGGTGAAGCTCACCGGGGGCGAGCGTATCACGCCGGTGCTGGTGGAAGGCGACAGGGTTACGGTCGGCTACCACGGGGTCGGTTGAGCCTTCTGAACGGGGACGGTCCGTCCCTCATCCGAGAGCCGCCAGACGTGCCGAGGCCCCCATTTGGGGGCCTTGATTATGCGACGAGCTGGTTCCGGCCCGTCGCCTTGAATAGCCCCAAACCCTTGGATGAACAGGAAGTTGTCGTCATGGACATACTGGTTTCCGGGTCTCTGGCCTATGACCGCATCATGGATTTCTCCGGCCGCTTCTCCGACCACATCATGCCCGACAAGCTCCACATGATAAACGTCAGCTTTACCGTGAACGGCATGGCGGAGAACTATGGCGGGACCGCAGGCAACATCGCCTACTCGCTATCGCTTTTGGGCGAGAGACCTCGAATTTTGGCGGCCATTGGTCATGACTACCACCGCTATTTCGAATGGCTGCAGAAGTGCGGGCTTTCGACCGAGGATATCCGCGTGGTGGCGGAGGAGGCCACGTCGTCGGCGTTCATTACCACCGACCTGGCCGACAACCAGATCACGGGGTTCAATCCCGGGGCGATGAAGCACCCGTCCCTGTTCGACCTAGACAGGGTCGAAGCTGACAGCATCGCCGTTGTTGCACCGGGCAACCTGCAGGACATGGCCGATTACACCGCGGGCTGCCGCGAACGTGGCATCTTCTGCATCTTCGATCCGGGGCAATCGCTTCCGGCATGGCAGGGTGACGCTCTTGCCGAGACCCTGTTGAAGGGCAATATGCTGGTATCCAACGAATACGAGTTTGGACTGATCAAGGACAAAACCGGATTGACCGTGGAGGCGATTCTCGACCGGGTGGACGCCATCATCACCACCAAGGGGCAGGAGGGCTGTGAGGTGGTAACTAAGCACGGTAGCACCAGTGTCCCGGCCATTCCCACGGAGAACGTAGTAGACCCCACCGGAGCGGGCGACGCCTTCCGCGGCGGGCTGATAAAGGGCTTGGTGCAGGGTCTGCCGGTGGAACGGGCATGCATGATGGGTACGGTGTGCAGCCATTACGTGATCCAGAGGCACGGCACCCAGGAGTACAGCTTCACACCCGAAGAATACTCCGCCGTGCTGGAAGCCAACTTCGGCCCTTGGGAGGGTTGGGATAAATGACGATGCAGCCTAACGTTTGTCCTAAGTGCGGTCAGCAGAGGTCTCGGTACCGGTCCGATCGCAGATGGTGTGAAGAATGTTCACTGGCATACTTGAAGGCTTACCGGGAAGCGAATCGGGAGGAGTTGGCAGCTAAAGAGAAAAAGTACAATGAGGCCAACCGCGAGAAGGTGAGCGCTCGGCGCAAAGCCAGGTACGAAGCTAACAAGGAAAAGGTTACAGCCCGCAATCGAGCTTCGTACCAAGCCAACGCCGAGAAAAGGAAAGCTTACCAACGGGCCCACTATGAAGCCAACCGCGAGAAGGCCCTGGAATATTCTAAGGAGTACAATCGTACTCATCAGGAGGAAAAGGCATCCTACAATCGGGCATATTATGAAGCCAATCGAGACTATCTAGCAGCACAAAACAAGGCGTATCGCGAGGAGCACCGTGAGAGATTAAGTGCTCAGAAACGACGCGACGCACAGGAGAATCCCGAGAAGATACGCGAACAAGGGAGAGCTTACTACGTCGCCAATCGTGGTAAGATTGCAACTAGAATGAGAGCCTATCGCAAGGCCAATCGCGAGAAGCTTGCCGCCATCTACCGGGACTGGCGT
>JAAXIE010000294.1 GCA_012270525.1 Dehalococcoidia bacterium
GCGCTGCGGTGATCCGCTGCAGTCCGCCTCCACCAAGTGACGCATGATGGAGCAGGTGAATTCGGGACGCATGCTGACGAGGTTTCCGCCGGGATCGGTCAGGGCGTACATCCGCGAGGCGAGCTGGCCCCCGGACTTGCGCAGGAACAGTTCGGTGTACTCCAGGATAGGAGGTTCCAGGACCCTGTAGCCGTGGAGGAGGAAGTGCTCGCGCAACCGGTCTTCGGCCGCTCTTGAACGCAACCAACCGGCTTCCGCCAGGTCCCGCATACCTGGGAGCGTTCGCACTTGCTGGACAGCGTTCACTGCGCCCATTCTACAGCAGCCCTCCGTACGGGTTCAACGAGAACTACGCCGGTGAAACGACGGTAAACGGGCTAAGGGCGGGCCATGAGGCCGCCGTCGACATAGACCGGCTGTCCGGTGGTGTAGTCGCAGGCGTCGGAGCAGAAATATGCCAGAAGGGGGGCGATGTCGCGGGGATGCCCCCGCCTCCGCAGTGGAATGTAGCGCACCATCTGTTCCTGCTGCTGTTCTTCAGGCGAGGCGTCGGTGGTGGAAAACCAGCCGAGACCAAGGGCGTTCACCCGTATGTTGCTCCTTCCCCACTCCAAGGCGAGGGCCCGGGTGAGTTGCAGCACTGCCCCTTGGGAGAGTGAGGCGGCTACGGTGTTGGGCATGGCACGCTCGGCCAAAACCGAAGTTATGTTGACTATCCGTCCAGACTGGCGGGACACCATGCCCGCACCTACGGCACGGCACAGGAACAGGACCGGCCTGATGTCGTGGCCGAAGATGGCACCCAGTTCGCTGGCTGGGGTCTCCAACAGGGGGCGGAAATAGTCGGTGCGGAAGCTGTTGACCAGAATGTCTATGCCCTGGCGGCCTGCCGTAAGTTGTTCCGCTACCTGCTGCGAGCCGGACTCGCTCCCAAGGTCTGCTACGATGGTGGCGGCACCGGCGTCATGCTTGCGGGCAGCTTCCGCGGCAGGCGCGGCTACGTCTTCGCTGTGGGCTGCAACCGTCACGTGGGCCCCTGCTTCTGCCAGCGTCTCGGCCAGCCAGGGCAGATAGCCCCCGGCGTTGCCCGCAAGCAGAGCGCTCTTCCCGTCCAAGCGGAACTCCTGTAATACTGGCACGCTACGACTCCAAGAGGACCAGGGGTTGATAACCGGCTGGGGCCATGCCAGCGGCCAAGCCGCCACCGTCCAGGGTGAACATCTCGCCGTTCATGTAGTCCGATGCCGGCGAGGAGAGGAAGACGGCGATCGGCCCCATGTCTTCGGGCCTACCCAGCTTGCCGATGGGTATGTTCTCACCGAAACGGGGGAGGCTCTCCCGCATGTCGTCGGTGCCGACGGTTGGTATGAAACCGGGGATGATGGTGTTGGCGGTGACACCATACCGCGCGAGGTTGAAGGCGAGAACCCGGGTCAACTGCACCATCCCGCCCTTGCCGCAGCAGTACATCCAGATATCTCGTCCCCCTCGCAGGCCGAACCCGGATGCCACGTTGACAATCTTCCCGCTACCCCGGTCCACCATGTGCTTTGACACAGCCCGGGAGCAGTAGAAGGCACTGCTCAGGTTGGTGTCGATGCCAACGCGCCAGTCCTGGTCTGTTATCTCCCAGATGGGTTTTCGCACGTTCTCCTGGGTCATCCCTGCGTTGTTGATCAGGACGTCCACCTTGCCCAGTTCGTCGAGGGCGGTGGCAACCATGCGGTCAACCTGGGAGGAATCGGTCACGTCGGTGGCCACGGCAACGGCCTTGGCGCCCAATGCGCGGGCTTCATCGGCGGCCTCTTCGATGGGTCCGGTGCGCCGGGAGGCGATGACCAGATCGGCCCCTGCCCTGGCCAGGGCCCGCACCATAGCCCGGCCCAACCCCGTGCCTCCGCCGGTGATGATGATGGCGCGTCCGTCGAGAGACAGAGTCTCCAGCATCGCTAACTCCCCAGCCGGACAGGCTGCTGGGAAGGGAGGGACGGGTCCTGTTGCATGGTAACCTCGCCACCAGCCCGGGTAATCCGTTCACCGTCTTGCAACCTCAGGACCAGGTTGCCAGCAGAGTCCACGTCCTCGGCGACACCGCTATAGCACTCGCCTGCCGTTCCCGCCTCGATCAGTGCCTGGACCGTCACCTGCTTCCCCAGGGTGTCCAACAGACCCCGCCATTCTTCCAGGGGGACAGTACCGGTTCTCAGGCCATGGTAGAGCCGGTCCATCTCCTGCAGGAGATTCCGCAGAAGGCTGGCCCGTGGTACCGGAGCATTGGTCTCGGCGTTCAACGACGTGGCAGTGGCGGCGATGGCATCGTTGCGGGACGGGTCCAGACTCACGTTGATACCGATGCCGACAACGGCATGCCGGACGTGGCTGCCTGAGAGGGTGTTCTCCACCAGCACGCCACCGACCTTGCGTTGGCTGATACGGAGGTCGTTGGGCCACTTGAGGCTCACTTCGAGCCCGGTCGTCGCAGAAATCGCTCGGGCCGAAGCAACCCCGGCAAGCAGGCTCAGGTAGCGGAGTGAATCGAGGGACGGGCGCAATAGAATCGATCCCCACAGGTTGCCAGCTGGGGATACCCATGTCCTGCCGAAACGGCCCCGCCCCGCAGTCTGCAC
>JAAXIE010000003.1 GCA_012270525.1 Dehalococcoidia bacterium
AGAGAGGTGATGCCAAACTTCAAGTGAGCCCAACCGACCCATTGGAAGCCACTACAGGTCACGATAGGAGGAATCAATGCAAAGACTGGAGTCGAGGACCTACGAACCGGGCGCGAACTATGAGGTCAAGAGCTTTGACGTAGAGTACCGCGATGGCCTGCTGGCCCGCGTCTATCAGCCCCAAGGCACGGGACCATTCCCTGCCATGATCGATGTCCACGGCGGGGCGTGGAACCACGGGTCGCGTCTGAACAACGAACTGATGGACACATCCCTAGCCTCCAGCGGTTTGCTGGTGGTGGCTGTGGATTTCAGAATGCCACCGGAGAACCCGTTCCCTGCCCAGACAGCCGATGTCAACTACGCCATACGCTGGCTGAAGAAGCACGCCTCTGATTACAACGGCGACGCCCGGAACCTCGGAGGCCTCGGTTCGTCCAGTGGAGGCCAGTCCATCATGCTGGCTGCCATGCGCCCGAGGGACGGCCTCTACCGTGCCGACCCATTGCCTGAGGCACCCGAGTTGGATGCCTCCCTTTCCTGGGTTTTAGCCTGTTGGGGCGTTCTGGACCCCTATGCCCGCTACACCTATGCCAAGGAAGCCAGCCAGCGCCTGGTCGAGGCTACCCTGAACTACTTCGTCACCGAAGAGAACATGAAACTGGGGAATCCGCAGTACATCCTGGAACGGGGAGATGAGGCGTCTCTTCCTCACGTGTTGATTATCCAGGGCACCAACGATGATAACGTGCCACTGTCCATACCGACCCGCTTCGAGGAGTCGTACCGCGCAGCCGGTGGCAGCATCCGGGTCGAGTGGTTCGAGGGTGAGCCCCATGCCTTCGCCTCCAAGCCCGGCCCCGCGAGTGACCGCGCCCTGAAGCTGATGAAGGAGTTCGTGGCCGCCAAACTGGGTGCTTAGACGACGTGGCTGGGAGGCAACGGCCTTCGGTGCTTCAACTCGGTGCGACCGTCGCGAAGGCCCTTATTCCCTTGGGACGCGGTGCGTCGGACACCGGCCGCGAGGTCTGAGCGGGGGTACCGCCAGGTGGCGCTGGGTGCGCCCCGGCAGCCTGGTGTTGGCTCGCCACGCAACCCACCCTTAGGCTGTCTTGATACACTCAAGCCCCAGCCCGTCTTCTTCATAGCACCACGGTCGTCGAGCCCGAAGGGTCTGCACATGCCGTAAGTGCCTCCACAGGGCTCGACACCCTACGCACGCCCTCTCCGATAGACCAAGCCATCGGTATTGAACTCGCCCCGGTCCCTTTGTGACTGGGGTCCTGCGCCATCTTGGAGCCGCCTCCCTGTAGGGACGAGCGAAGAGGCCCGAGGTGGCGGGACAGAGAGATTGGATCCCGGGAAAGAGAGAGCCCCGGCCACGTGGCCGGGGCTCTCTTCGCTGTTCAGGTGCAGACTGGCCTACCGGCGGCGGCGCGGGTGGTCCCAGTAGCTTAGCCAGTCAAGCTCGGCAGGGGAGGCCTTCCAGGAGTCGACCTCTGGCCCTAGAGGCCACACCGCGTTCTCAGCATACAGTGGCATGCTAAGCACGTTGTCATAGATGAACTTGGCGAGCTCGCCCTGTATCTGCCAGCGCTTGTCCGTATCGAGCTCGTCTTCCGAGTCCTCGATGAATTTGTCCAAGGCCGGGTGGTTCACTCCGAACAGGTTGGTGCCCCTGGAGTGGTAGACCGTGCTGTACACACGCAGAGGCTCGGGGAAACTAGGGGCGTCGTTCAGGCCGTAGATATCGTTGACCTTCCGGGCTTGGCTGGTCACTCGATATGCGGCGGGCTGCTGGTTCTGCAGAGTCACATTAATGCCCGCCTCCAGCCAGTCGGTGGCTACAGCGTCCTTTACTAGCAGCAGGGTTCCTGTGCCCAAGCGCTTGTTGACTCGGACATCAAACCCATCCGCGTAGCCAGCTTCCGCTAGGAGTTGCTTGGCCGCGACGGGGTCGTAGTCCATGTCACCAGGTCCCAGCGTGTCCAAGCCAAGCTGTTCCATCCGCCCGCGGTTGGCCCAGATGCCGACGAACCATGGCTCGCCCTCACCGAAGGCGATGTTGTTGATCAGGTCTTGCCTGTCGATGGACCGGAGCATGGCCTCGCGGACCTTGCGAGCTCGCTCCCACTCTGCGGATGCGGGGTCGACGTCGCAGGCTATCCATGGCCGCCGGTCATCGGAACTCATCTCCGTGGCAACGCCATCAACGATCTTCGAGTCGTCGCAGATGTTGGCGTAGTTGTTGAAGAACTCATCGGCGTCCGGGGGCGAACCTGGCGTGTAGTGCAGGCCCTCGTGCCACAGCATCTGGATGATGGCAGCCGGGAATATCATGAACTTCACGTCAGGGTGGGTACCGGCAGCGATAGCATCCTGTATCGCCTGTCGCGAGTCAGCGTTGAAGATCCCGGTATCCAACTCGCCAGCCAGGAAGTTGGCCAGTCGGGTGGACTCCTCCGGGATGTCATGCCAGATCATCTCGGCAAACTCGGGTGTGTGCCTCCAGTGGCCTTCCACCGCCTTCATGCGGCGACGCACGTCGGTGACGTGTTCCACCATCTCCCAGGGAGCGGTACCCACGTCTTCCAGCAGGGCCACATCTTGGCCAACTGTGTCGTAGTGCTTCTTGCTGTTCATGGAGAAACCAGGGATGGGGGCTTGGCTGAACCAGGTGATCTGGAAAGTAGGGGTGGGGCGCTTGAGTTCAACGGTGTGGTCGTCGATCTTAGTCAACTCGCAACCGTCGCAACGGAACACTCTCTCGGTGTTTCCGCGCTGCACGTGCTTGCCACCCTCTTTGGATATTTCACCGATGGACCAGATAAAGTCGTCGGCATCGAACTCACCCCAATCGCCTTGCGATTGGGCCCCACCATGCCACTTGGCACCTTGCTGCAAGTTGAGGGTGTAAGTAAGAGCGTCGGCTGATATGTCGAAGCCACTGACCAGACGGGGTTCCCACTCGCCGG
>JAAXIE010000200.1:0-4617 GCA_012270525.1 Dehalococcoidia bacterium
CATAATGCGGTATGCGGATCCGGCCCGTCTCAGTATCGACTTCGATACGTGATGCCGCGATGCCAACCTCCCAGAAGGCCGGAGGCATGGCCAGTCGACCACCATCTTTCCGTGGCGTTACGTACCCCCGCCCGATCAACTCTCCCGCGGGCACCCCGAACTCTTCCTGGATCAGTTCCGAGTAGGTGACCCCCTCGCCACCACGCCACACCTGCCCGTCCCTGACACTGAGCTCAGCCTTGGGGCAGTCGAAATGCAGCACCGCCAAGTCCAGCAACTGGTCCCGCACCTCTTGGGCCGCGCCCTGCACCGCAAGTCCCATCAACGTGGTGGAGCGGCTGGAACCGGTGGAACGGTCGTAGGGTACGATGCCCGTGTCCGACAGGATCAGTGCAATGCGCTCCACGGGTAGCTGCAACTCTTGCGAGACGATCTGGGCGAATACCCCGCGAGACCCCTGGCCAATTTCTGTGGTTCCAGCGAATACGGTGGCGCTCCCGTCCACGTGCAGACGGCATATCGCCGTCGACGTGGGCGACGCTCCAACCCCCGAAAGGTTGCACCCCACCCCACGGCCCACCTTGATTGTTCCTCGCCCGCCCATGGGTTCCGGGGGACTGTCCAGCGGGATGCCCACTGCCTGGGCCGCCATGCGCAACCCATGCTGCGGATCGCCATCCAGAGGGCGTTCGCCCGGGCGGATTTCATCCCCCCGCTCCAGCATGTTCATCAGACGCATTTCCAAGGGGTCGATGTCAAGCTCGTGAGCGATGATGTCCACCTGCGACTCCCCAGCCCAAGCGGCCTGGGGCCCGCCAATCGACCGGAAGGAACCTGCGGGCCCCGTGTTGGTGTACACCGCATGGGCCGTTACCCTCGCATTGGGCCACCGGTAAGCCCCCATGATCCGTTGCGCCGCCTTGTCCGCCACCATCGGCCCATTGTCGGCGTAGGCACCCGTGTCCAGGTAAATCATGCATTCGCGTGCAACGAACTGGCCGTTGCGCATCACGCCGGTCTTCACGGTGCACCGCGCCGCATGCCGGCGGATGGTCTTGAAGGCGTCCTCCACGGAAAGGGCCACCCGAACAGGCGACCCCGCCACCTTGCTCAAGGCAACCGTCAGCGGTTCCAGCTTCGAGTAGGACTTGCTGCCAAACCCCCCTCCAAGATACGGCACCACAATCCGCACCTGGTGCAACGGAAATCCGAACATGCGCGAGAGGTCTTCTCGCACCAGGAACGGATGTTGCGCCGTCGACCACACCGTGATGCCATTGTGCGCGTTGTAGTCGGCTATAACGGTGTGCGGTTCGAGGGCGTAGTGGTACACCATGGGGAAGGTGAAGGTATCCTCGAAGATGCGGTCCGCCCGGGCGAACGCATCGTCCACGTCGCCCCACACCGCATCCTCACGATGACACATGTTGGATTCGTGCACGAAGTCCGACGTGGCCGCCAGAGCGTCGACGACGTTGTCCACCGCTGGCAGCGCACGGTACTCCACCCGTATCAGCTCCAAGGCCTGCTCCGCGGTGAGCTCGTCCGATGCTGCCACTGCCGCCACCGGTTCTCCCTCATAGCGCACCTTCTCCGTGGCTACCAGGGGTCGGTCCCGCACCATGGCCCCGAAATACGGGTCCATGTCCCGTACATCATCGCGGGTCAGCACCGCCTTGACCCCAGGCAGCTTCAGGGCCTCGCTGGTGTCGATGCTTTCGATCACAGCATGAGGCAGCGGGCTGCGCAGAATCTTGCCGTGGAGCATGCCCGCCACTTCCAGATCGCCCACGTAGGTGGCACGGCCTGTTACCTTGTCCATGCCGTCGATCCTGGGTACCGATACGCCTACGCTGTCCATGCTCCCCCCTAGCCCTGACCGCTGGCCGCCACGATGGCTTCCACGATCTTCTTGTAGCCTGTGCAACGGCATATGTTGCCGTTCATGTACGCCTTGACCTGCTCCTCGGTCGGACGACTGTTTTCCTCCAGCAGCGACTTGGCCGTCATGATCATCCCCGGCGTGCAGAACCCGCACTGGAAGGCCGCGTGGTCGATGAACGCCCGCTGTATGGGATGCAGCTTGTCGCCTTCGGCCAGTCCTTCAATGGTCTGCACCTCCCCGTCCCGCGCCTCGTAGGCCAGCAGGGTGCAGGAACTGACAGCCCTGCCGTTCAACAGAACGGTGCAGGCACCGCACACCTGCAGGTCGCACGACCGCTTGGCCCCTTTGAGGGTTAGCCTGTCCCGCAACAGGTCCAGCAGCGTCAGTTGTGGCTCGATGTCCACGGAAACAGATCGTCCGTTGACGGTCATGGTCAAGGGTATGGTGGCCGGTGCATGGGTACCCGAAGAAACTTCCAAAACGCCCTCTCCTGTCAAGGGTCTACATCGCCCCTGCAGCCGCACGTACAGCCCGGCCGAGCAACACCCCAATCAGGTGCTCCTTATAGTCCGCCGAGCCGTGAAAATCGTCCTCTGGTTGGGCCTCTTCCGCAGCCAGTCGCCACGCCGGGCGCAGCACCGCGGGCGATGCCAAGTCCGACACACTCTTCCCAACCAGTGCTTCCTCTGCGCCTGGGGCCCGCACGGGCTTGGGACCAGCGGACCCGACAGAGACCCGCGCCTCAGCGACGATACCTCGACCGTCCAAGGCGTTGGGGTCGTCCAACCGGAGAGCAACGCCCACCCCCACTGTCGGCCGGGCATGGTAGCCAAACTTCTGGTACGCACCTCTCATGCCTGCTGGGAAACGCGGGACGGTTATCTCTGTCAGCACCTCGCCCTCTTCCAGCGAGGTCTCGAAGGGTCCGACGGCAAGCTCCGCCAACGGCGAAGTGCGCACCCCCGAAGGCCCTTGCACCGATACGGTGGCGTTGTACAGGAGGAGCAGGGCTGCCGGGTCGGAATGGGGCTCGGCGAAGCAGAGGTTGCCCCCGATGGTGCCCACGTTCCGCACCCGGACGTTGGCCACGTTGGCCTCCACCTGCCCAATCAAGGGAAAGTCTGCAGCCACCACCGCCGACCGCTCCAATGTACGGTGCGTCACCCCCGACCCAATCCGCAACACTCCTGCGACCTCGTCGTGCCGCAACTCGGCCAAGCTAGGAACAGTCTTCACGTTCACCAAGTGTCCGTATCGCAGCAGCCCCTCCTTCATGGCGAGGAGCAACTCTGTCCCGCCGGCATACAGGCTCGCTTCCTGCCCGTACCGCCCAAGAAGACTCACCGCATCCGACACAGTCTCGGGCTCATGTAACCTGAAGGGACGTAGCAACGCTATCTCTCTCCCTATCCATCAAAACTGGAGGCCACCCGCCCCAGCAGATCACCTGATCCAGGCAGCCATCATAACCCAGCCACCCTCAAGTGCCAACGTTCCCACCATTCGGGAAGTTGGGGGACGTTGGCACTATCTCCCCGTTCCCCGCCGTTGACCCAACAGCCGGCCGTACCCCGCAATAGGCTCCTCATACCCAGCGAGGGACAGGGCCCGCCACAGGGTGGCTGAGTGTGACGTGACCACGGGCTTCCCCGTGGCCTCTTCGAGGGCTTGAATGGCAGGCATGGCATCAAGATTCATGCAACTGATGAACAGCCCGTCGGCCTCATCCCCGTAGAGTTCCCAAGCTCGCAAGGAGAAGTCGTACACCTCTTCCGGGATGACCGCCCCGTAGGCTTGGCCTCCATGCAGCCCCATACCTTTCATCACCAGCGGATCGATCCCCGACGCCTCTAGGTAGGCCTGTTCTGCCACATGGTGACTATCGGGATAGGGCGAAGTCACCACGACCCGTTTCATGCCCATGTGACGCAACGCCTCGGTGCAGGCCAACATGGTCGAGGTGGTCCTGACGCCCCATTGTTCCTCCATATCGCGACAGAACAGGGCATCCTTCTCCGGGCCCCGCAGAGCACCGCTGACCGTACAGCAGTAGGCGATTGAATCGACCTGCGCGCTTGCCAATTCCTCGACCGCCCGTCCGGCGTTGGCCTCCATCTCCACCAGTGCCTCCAGTTCGCCACCGGGCCTCAGTAGCATCCTGCTGGTAAAGAACCCCACTTCCGGCGGTACCACTCGCGGATAGCGTGTCTCCGCCACCGTGGAACTGCTCACCACGATCAGCCCGACCTTCGCTTTCCATTCCAGACGGTCCATTACCTACCACCCCTTCCGTATGTCTCGTTCGCACCACCATCCTGCCTCATACCTGTTCCACCCTCTCCCTGGATCAATGCCCTCGCCCGTCCCGACGACAAAGACGCTCCGTGACTCGGGAACCAGGACGTTGCAGGTTAGCCGGGTTCCAACCGGTAAGCCCACCTACGGCATACTCCCTGCAGCCCTGGCACTGACATCAGGTCATTGACGCACCTCTCGGCCCACGCGTATACACAAAGAGACAGGACAGCAACTTGATGTAAGGAGGGTGTACGGTGGCTTTACCTCCGATTGACCGCTCACGAGAGGGATGGGCCCTATTCCTCTTCACCGTCCAGTTTCTCGCGTGCCTCGTTTTGGTTATACTGTACGAGACGGTATATCAGGACAACACCCATCCCTTGGAGACCTTCACAAAGGTCTTGTACAGCGCAGCAGCAGCGGTCTTCGTAGTA
>JAAXIE010000200.1:4745-5665 GCA_012270525.1 Dehalococcoidia bacterium
CGGCCCGTGGAATGGCTGAAGGTGAGGCTCTGGGTAAAGCCCGTGGTATGGTCGAGGGTGAGGCTAGAGCACATGCCCAGTGGCTTGCTTGGTATCAGCGAATGTTGGAGGCCCAGCACGAGGGCAGACCCTTCGATGAACCTCACCCCACCGACACGCTGGAGCAGCCTGAGCACTGACGCAAGCACGCCTGGAAGCTAGTCCCGTTCGCTCTGCAGGAACCACTCGGTGGGTATCTCACGGCCCAAACCCTTGGCGCGGGCTGCCTCGTACGCCCGGCCAGCCACCGAGTGGAACTGGGCCCCCTGCAGATTGCCCCGGTCGGAGAAGGTGATCTGCTCCCGCGACGTCCGCCCCTGTTTCAGGCCCGACAGCAACTCCTCCATGTAAACCGTCTTCTCCTCGATGGGGTACGTGTTTCCCTGCTTCACGCTGTAGTTTGCCGACTTCCGGTGGTAGTGATGGTCCTGGAACTTGGGAGTATCGGGCGGGACCGACCAAGCGAACAGGGTGTCATGGACCTTCAGTTCGGGATAGCCCTGCGGGGCCGGGGATGTACCCAGCACCAAGGCCACGTCGATTTTCTGGGTTGTGTCCTCGTCTAACCTGCCCCAGATGCTGGTCACGTGGGTACCCGGTTCCAGGTACCTCCCCAAGTGCGCGCTCTTGTAGGAACCCGGGTTCTCCTGAAAACCCCCGTCAGTGCAGGCAGCGAAAATGTCCGCCCCCTTGTACACGTCCCCAGGGTTGTCGCACACCACCGTCTCGATTTCGAACTCGCGCGCCACCTCCTCCGCGAACTCCTCCCGGTGCGCCGGAGTTGGGCTGTAGACCTGCATCCGTCTGATGGGCCTCACCGCGCAGAACGCCCGTATGTGCGAGCGTGCCATCCCACCGGATCCGAGTATGCCTACCACCTC
>JAAXIE010000155.1 GCA_012270525.1 Dehalococcoidia bacterium
CATGTTCATCAAACGCTTTGAATCTGTCAAGGCATGAACCTGCCATCCAAGTTGATTGTGCGTCAAGTGTACGAATCGCCGTCAGGCCTTGTCCGCCCGCAGCACCAGGACGGGCCAGGAGAAGCGAATTTCCGGGTCGTCGCGCACGATCTCGAAGGCCTCCATCACGGACGGCTGGGCTTCCACCAGCATGTCGCGCAATTGGGCAACCTCCCGCGGGGGCGTCGCTGACCGTTGCGTCCAGCTGGCAAGGTCCAGACGCACCCGTGAGGTTGCCTGGTCCGTCACACGGAAGCCGGAAGCCTCTATCAGTGCCTGCAGGTCGCTGGGTGCGCGGTTCAGGTGGTGGCTGGGGTCTCGCAACCGCTCTGTCCTGTCCATCCACTGGCACACCTCCGGGTCTTCTGTCGCCACGGTGTCGGCCAGCAGGAAGCATCCACGGTCGGAGAGCACGCGGCGGAACTCGGCCAGCACCTGCTCGGCGTCGATCATGTGGTGGAAGGCATAGCGACAGGTGAGGAGGTCGACCGAGCCGGTGCGCACCGGCAGCGACGATGCGGCCGCGATGGAGGCGCTCATGCTGCTGGCCTGCCTCTCGCGTCCAATGCGGTGGGCCTGACGCACCATCTCCGGCGTGAAATCGGTGGCCAGCACACGCTGGGCCAGCGGACTCATGGCGACCGCGGTGAATCCCGCCCCGCAACCCACGTCGACGATCGTGCGGTGCTGGGGGTCTGCGCTTCCGGCCCCGGTTGCCGCCATCCGTTCCATGACTTCAAGGCTCTCGTCCCGGCTGTGAAGAGCACTGTCGGCGTAGGCCTTGGCCCGGTCGCCGAACTGTCGCTGGGTCAAGGATGGTTGCTCGTTGTGCGCAGAGTATTCCGTCGGGTACGGAATCGTGTTTCTCCTGTGTGATAGTTGCTTCGCTCGGGTGAGGATAAGCCATCCTAGCCATTGGCGGAAGGCTTGGTCTACAATGAGGCGGCTACGACCACTCTTTCGATGGAGATGAACGATGATTACCAGCTTTGGCAGCCTGTTTGCTGGCCATGTGGACTTCGGCGACGACATCGGGTTCGAGGCCACCGCCGCCAACAGTCGCTGGCTTTCTGATGAGCGCCTGGCGGGGGTGTTCGACAAGGGGCAGGCCATCGCCCAGACCATGGACCGCTTGGGTTACGACACGTTCTGGATGGCGGAGCACCACTTCCAGCGGGAAGGCTACGAATGCATCCCCAACCTGCTGATGTACAACGTGCACCTGGCCCATCTCACCGAGCGGATCAAGTTCGGCTGTGGCTTCAACATCTCACCCATGTGGCATCCCCTGCGCTTGGCGGAGGACTTCGCCACCGCCGACATCCTCACCAATGGCCGCGTGATCTTCGGGGTAGGTCGTGGCTACCACAGCCGTGAAGTGGAGAGCTTCGGCAACCCCATCATCGACCAGGAAGCGAACCGGGAACTGTTCGAGGAGCAGGTGGAGGTCATGATGAAGGCCTTCAACGAACCCTCCTTCTCCCACTATGGCAAGCACTACCAGATACCTCCCCAGGTACCATATCGTGGCTACACCCTGGAGGAAATCACCCTGGTGCCACGTCCCCGGACCCTGCCCGTGGAATGCTGGCAGCCCATCGTCTCGGCCAGCCAGCGGGCCCTCGACTTCATGGTGAAGATGAATATCAAGGGCATGATCGGCGGTGGAGCAGCCTCCGGGGGTGCCACCGAGCGGGTGATGGAAGCATGGCGCGACACGATGCAGGCGGCGGGCAAGGATGCCGAACTGGGCACCGATCTGTGCATCGGTTACACCATCCACCTAGCCGACAGCGAGGCCAAGGCCATCGAGGAAGGGCGTCGAATATTCGAGGAGAACATGAAGATGTTCGGGCCTCTCGGCTTCGTACGGGGGCTCACGCCGGAGCAAATCGACGCCCTCGGCGACCCCAAGCGGGCCCGCTCCGCTGGTCTGCCCACCATCGAGCAGGCCGTTGAAGCAGGCCAGTGGCTGGTGGGCCCCCCTGAGGTGGTCAGGCAGAAGCTGGAAGCCATCCAAGCCAAGTACCCAGGCCTGCAACAGGTGAACGTCGGGTCGGTGGTGGGTGCCAGCCAGAAGATCATCCTGGAGCAACTGGAATGGTTCGGCACCGAGGTGATGCCCCATTTCAAGGCCCAGGTGAGGGAGCCAGCCCTCGCTGACGATTAGCAGGAAGCGGGATCCAGGACCATGGGACTGTTCGAAGTTAACGTCGGGGTTGGACCCCTCAATGGCACCGACCTGACACCAGTATCGGCGATGGTCGATACTGGTGCCGCCCATTCGGTGATGCCGGAGTCATTCCTCAATCGATTACGGTGTGCACCCTTGGAGCGGCAGCAGTTTGTTCTGGCCGACGGCAGCAGGGTGGAGTACGGCTATGGCATGGCCCGGTTTGGCCTCCAGGACAGGGAACGACCCTGCCCGGTCATTTTCGGCCCGGAGGGGAACTATCTGCTGGGAGCATCGACGCTGGAGATATTCAACCTCGTGGTTGACTCCTCAGGCCAACGGCTGGCTCCAGCGGAATGGCTGTCCCTGGGGTGGGGTGGCCACGCCAACGGAGAGAGCGGTGGCAAGTGACCCTGGTCCGGGGCGCATGAGCATCAACCGGGCGCGACTTATCACGAAGAACTAATTCCCTGTAATGGTGGAACGCTGGTGTGATGAGCGACGATATGCCACGCTGGAAGTACCGGTTCGACAACTACAGCAGGCAGTTC
>JAAXIE010000051.1 GCA_012270525.1 Dehalococcoidia bacterium
CAGGGCCCCCTGCTCCAGCCAAGCCCCGTCCAGCACAGGTTCCCTGGTGACGGTGAGGCATACCACAACGTCGCTGGCCGCGACGGCTTCCCGGCTGCTTTCCACCGCCCGCACGGGCTGGCCCAGGGCCTCCGTCATCTCCTGGGCGAAGGCGTTTCGCGGGTCGGGACGGCGGCTGAACACCTTGATCTCCTCGAAGCGGCGCGCCCGGGTAGCCGCCAGCACCTGGGTGTGGGCTTGGTAGCCGGTCCCGATCATCCCCAGTGTCTTGACGTCGGGGTTGGCCAGCAGCCGGACGGCCACGCCCGTCGTGGCCCCGGTGCGCAGGGCTCCCAGC
Organism: Dehalococcoidia bacterium; assembly: GCA_012270525.1. The sequence goes on from JAAXIE010000051.1 coordinate 338, forward strand.
CAGTTGGCGTGGATGAATGCCACCAAGCGACCGGTGGTGGCGTCGTACAGGGTCACGTGATATTGCTGCCGACCCTGTACGGTGGTGTAGGTCTTGGCACCATAAAGACCGAGATAGGTGAGGCCGCCTCCCATGAGGGCCAACTGGCTCCCGCCGATGAGCACGTTGCGCCTCTCGGCCAAGACGGCCTCGCCCATGGCGTAGTGGCGGTGCATATCCTCCACGGCGTCCATCATGGCGTCCATGGTCACGGCCTCTCGTACTTGGGCATCGGTCAGCAGCAGGGCCATCTTCTGCCTCACTTCCTGGAGTGTGGACTAATCAGTCCCGTGACGGGCGTGATCTCGGTGACACGGTATTTCGGGACACCGGGCTTTGGCGCAGCATCCCGTTCTGAGTGGGAGATTATCAGACCCTGCGTGCCGATTCCACCGCTACCTGTCGGGTGCGGAGCGTCCCGTGGGGCACAGGTCGCGCAGGCAGCACGTCTGGCATAGGGGTATCTTGCGACAAGCTTCTTTGGCATGCCGGTCCAACAGGGCGTGGTACTCGTTGTAGAGAGCCACGTCCTCCGGCAGGGCTTGGTGAAATAGCTGCTGGTATTCCCCATAGGTGGGTGCGTCGGGCACTATGCCGAGACGCTCAAGTATGCGGCGCGTGTAGGCGTCGATGACGAAGGAGGGGTGCTCACCGGCATAGAGCATGATGTCGTCGGCAGTCTCGTCCCCGATGCCGTAGATGGAGAGCAGTTCGGCCCGTAACTTGGGGCCACTCTGGGAGAGCATCTTCTCCAGGTCTCCGTCATGGTGCTGCCACAGGTGGGAGATGAAGGCCTTCAATTTTCGAGCCTTGGCATTGAAATAGCCCGAAGGGCGTATCAACTCAGCCAGTCGCTCCTCTGGCACGTCCCGCAGGGCCTCAACCGACCAGCACTTGTCTTTCCGCAGGCGGGCCAAGGCCTTCTCCACGTTTCCCCACGCCGCCGACTGGGTGAGGATTGCTCCCAGCACCACTTCCAATTGCCTTTCAGCGGGCACCTGGCTCTCGGCAGGCCACCAGTGTTGCGGACCGTAGGCGTCGTAGAGCCTCTGGTAGATGAGGCGCAGGTCTACCGGTCGGTCAGTTGCGTTGGGCATGCTTACAGCATCACCTGCAGGGGTTCCGCAAGGCGGACTTCCTCCAGCGACACGGTGCAGGTGTACGCGTAGGCTTCAACGCCTGCGCTCACTGCCTGCCTGAGGGCTTGGCCGAGATCGGGGTCGGCGGCGTCATGTGGCCGGAAGAATTGGGCATCGTCCCGCTGTATAACGAAGACCACCGCGGCACGATGGCCCTCTTCCACGGCGTGCATCAAGCTGAGCATGTGCTTCCGCCCTCGGGTGGTGGGGGCATCGGGGAACAGGCCAGCCCCATCCTCAACCAGTGTCACCGACTTGGTCTCGATGAAGCAGGTGCCCGATGGCCCACGCAGGGCCAGGTCGAGGCGACTTTCCCCGTACACTACCTCGGTGTGAGACTCGTCGCAGGCGGCGAACTGGGTCAGCCTTCCTTCCTGGAAAGCGCGGTGCACGAGATGGTTTGGCAACCGGGCATCGGCGGAGACCAGGGTATGTCCGATGTCCACCAACGCCAGGTCGTAGGCTGTCTTCCGGTGATCGCCCGGTGCGGGACGCAGCCAGCAAACGTTGCCCTCGACCAGCAGCTCATGCATGCGTCCCGAATTGGCAACGTGCACGAGAGTTTCCCGCGCTCCCAGCTCTACCAAGGCGGCAAACCGGTTGACGCGTTTGATGAAGCGTGCTGGCACCAGCCCCGCGACTGGCCCAGCGTCGGCCAAGTCGACAGGGGTGGAAGCGGTTGTCATCGCTGAGGCGGGACGTCCTAGGCTTCGGTGACGGCCGTGGCGGCTGCGGGGCGACGCTGGCGGCGGTCACCGCGGCCTCCCTGGGTCCGCTTGCGATGCACCTTGCGCATCTCGTCTTCCAGCAATTGGAAGTCCTTCTTGGGGAGCAGGTGCAGGTTGCCCTGGAAGGCCAGGTACCACTCCTCGGGTATCCACTTCTTCACGTAGTCCAACCGTGGGGCGATATAGTGTGCTTCCATGTAGTCGTCCACTGGGAGCACGCAATCAGGCTGGATGTCAAACCTGTGAGCCCATTCGGTATTTCCTTCCACCAGCCAGGGTAGTCCCTGGGCATCGACGCACTGGGAAGTGACGGTGGCGGTGGCGGCAAAGCAGCGCTGGTTCGAGAGATAGAAGAGCACCCGGTCGCCGGGGCCTACCCTCTGTACCTTGCGACCCTGTTGGCCCTTCAGTCCTTGGAAGGAGAAATTATGCTGGCGTGTGATGGCGAAGTTCTCCGGAGAGAGCACCACCATCCAGTAGTTTCTGGCCATGAGGTTGCCTCTCGATGATTATCTCGCTGGGATTCTAGCATGTCGCGGCGATTGTCACACCCGGACCCATGTTGAAGCCGTTGCTGATACGGGCTAGAATGCCACGGTTACGATATCCGACAAGCAGGAGCCTTTTTTGCTAACTACCGTAATCGGAAACCATCCAAAGCTTTCGCCCACTTCCGACGGGCCGAACATCCGCCGTACCATCTCCCAGATGGATACCGGGACCGCCACCCGGGAGAACCTGGAACAGGTCATCCGCGAGGTCACCTCAGACGTGATCCGGGAGCAGGTCGATGCTGGCATAGACCTCGTGACCGATGGGCAGATTGCTTGGGAAGACGGTCAGACCCCCTTTGCCCGTGGACTCAAGGGTTTCGAAATCACCGGGTTGATCCGCTATTTCGACACCAACACCTACTA
>JAAXIE010000073.1 GCA_012270525.1 Dehalococcoidia bacterium
TCGCCACCGTTGGGTGGGATGCGCACCATCGGAGTGACAGCGGGGGTCAGGGTGCCACCATCCAGGATCTGGCGCCGGCTGAGCATGAACTGGAGGGTGTCGCGCAGGGTGGGGGAGTCGAAGGGGCCGTGTTCCATCTCGTAAACGACGCCATCATACCTGGAAGCACCCAAGGCGGTGGCCGACTCGATATCGGGGTTACTGAAGGGGACGAACGCAGTCTGGCCCTCTTCCAAGGCCTTGATGACGCCGTTGAGCCGGGGGATTTCCGCCATGGTGCAACTCCTGTCAGAGAGGTAATCGGGCCGGGAAAGCTGACGAAGACTCTAGCCGGATTCTAGCAGAAGGCGAGTGGCACCGGAAGCGGGAGTCCGGCGGGGTCCGCTGGTGCGCTGGTGGGGCCCAAGCCCGGACTGCAATGCGCTGTCGGTTCCCAATTGCCCAAGTATGGGATGCCGGGTAAGGCCCATATCAAAAGGGACTGCGCATTCAGCCTGCCACTGACATTCTCCCGTTGACGGCTTTCCCTACCCGCCTGTTACCCTGAATACAGGCCGGGGACGACACCTGAGGGACCGTCCCTCCCTTTCTATTCTTGGATCCAGCCTGGAAGGAACAATCGATGGCAGCCGTTAGCCTCATATCAGTCCTAGTATCCGCTCTCGCCGAGTCGCCTGTTGAGGGGTGGGAGACGCCCCGGGCGGCGCATCGCGGCTGGATGTTCAGCTACGTGTCAAAGCTGGGGAGTTAAGAAAATGCGGCCAACGCGGCGCAACTCAGCTACGGAGAAATGATCTCCAGATATGCCGAGTGCCGCATTGGAGCCACGACTTACCAATCGAAGGTGAGTCCGTTCTCTGGTAGAATGGCCCCACTTCTTCCACGATACTGGCACGCTTACTGGAAAGCTGTCCGACCCGCAGGAGGCAACAGGAATGATCATCGATGCTCATGCTCACTACACCACGGCACCGCCCCAGTTGCAGCAGTACAGGGGCCAGCAGATCACCAACTTTTCCCGGCCCGCCCCGGCCCGGCTGCAGGTGAGCGATGAGCAACTGGAGCGGACGATGTCGAGCCAGTTCCAGCGGATGGAGGAGACGGGCATCGACCGGCTGATGTTCTCCCCGCAGGCATCGGCTATGGGACACCAGTTCGGCGGTGAGTTGATCAGCCGCTACTGGTCCATGGCGTGTAACGACATCATCGGGCGCATCGGGGCCACCTGGCCGGACAAGGTCAGCCCGGTCTGCCAGTTGCCCCAAGCCATGGACCCGAAGAGGGGCGAACCTGTGCCACCGGAAAGATGGGTGGACGAACTGGAGCGCTGCGTCAACGAGTTGGGGTTCGTTGCCTGCAATATCAACCCGAACATCGCTGGCGGGCTGGAACCGCTGACCCCGTCGATGGCCAGCGAGTGGTGGTACCCGCTGTGGGAGAAGATGGAGCAGCTTGATGTGCCGGGTACGGTACATGCCAGTGCCTCGATGAACCCGGCGTTCCACGTAACCAGTTCGTACTACATCTGCGAGCACCACAACGCGGCCGTGGAACTTCTTGGTTCGCGGGTATTCGATGACTTCCCCAAGCTCAAGCTGATCATCCCCCATGGCGGCGGGGCGATCCCCTACCAGTGGAACCGGCACCGCGGTACCCACACCCGGAACGGCATCAAGCCCTTCGAGGAAGCGGCCCGTCAGGTGTACTGGGACATGGCCATCTACGACCAGGATGGCATGGAGTTGCTCATCCGGAAGGTGGGTGTGGACAACGTGCTCTTTGCCACCGAGATGTTCGGGGCGGTCAATGCCACCGACCCGGCCACAGGGCGCAACTTCGAGGACCTCGTGCCATTGTTCAACGGTATCGAGTGGCTGAGTGACGAGGACAGGTACAAGATTACCGAGGGGAACCACCGCAAGGTCTATTCGCGGATGAAGTAGCGGGGCGGGGCGGAAACCGTCCGGAAACACGGCCGGAATCACGAGAGGTGGCGGACTGGGTCCATGCCTCTCCGGGGCGGGATGGCGAGGGCGCGGGAGGACCGGCGGAGTTAGCGAAGAAGGAGAGATGTAACGTGGCGCTTACGTTGAAGACTGCCATCGGCAACTACGGTCATACCACGCCTCTCAAGGATGGGAGTGTGGCCTCGGACCAGATTGCTATGGAGCATGTGGAGGTCAACCCGGTGATCGCCATCTTCCGGCGTATGATTCGCGGGCTGGAGTTCGATGTGTCGGAGATGGCCCTCTCCACATACCTCTGCGCCAGGGCCCACGGCAAGCCCATCACGGCCATACCGGCCTTCGTGGTGCGAGGCTTCCATCATGGGGCCATCGTGTACAACACCCGCTCCGGGATTGCGTCGCCTTCAGACCTGGAAGGGCGTCGCGTAGGAGTGCGAGGGTACACCGTGACCACCGGCGTGTGGGTGCGGGGTATCCTGAGTTCGGTGTACGGGGTCAACCTGGACAAGGTTACCTGGGTGCTTTCGGGCGACGAGCACGTTTCGGAGTACCAGCACCCACCGAACGTGGTGTCCGCCGAGAGCGACGACCTGGCAGCGATGCTGGTGGCAGGCGAGATCGACGCCGCCATCGGGGCAGGCAGGGTGGACTCCCCCGACGTGAAGCCCCTGATACCCGATGCGCGACAGGCTGCTGTTGAATACGTGCAGCAAACGGGAGTGTTCCCCATCAACCACACAATCGTGATGAAGAACGAGGTGATGGACGCGAACCCATGGCTGCCGGAGGAGTTGTTCCGCTGCTTCAAGGCGGCCAAGGAGAGCTACGTGCAGCGCCTGAGTGCTGGCCGGGAGTTGGATGCAGCCGACCAAGCCGTCGCGGAGATGGGGCAGTTGGCGGGCGGGGACCCGTTGCCCTTCGGCGTGGAAGCTAACCGGAAGACCATAGAGACTTTCGTGGACTTCAACATCGAACAGAAGGTCCTCACGCAAAAGGTCACACCGGAACAGGTCTTCGCTCCCACTACGCTGGCTCTCTCGTGATGCGAGTTGCTCTCTCCCGCCGAGTGGGAAGTCATAGCCCTCTCCCTGCGTGTGGCCGTGGTGGGTACTCTGATAGGACTGCCCATTGCCCTGGCCGTGGGCTGGCTACTGGCCAAGTCGTCCATCCGGGGTAAGGCTCTTCTCGATACTCTGGTCACCTTTCCCTTGGTGCTGCCCCCGGTGGTCACGGGGTATTTCCTGCTGGTGCTGCTGGGGCGCAACGGGCCCATAGGCGAACTCCTGCGCGGGTTGTTCGGTGTGGACGTGGTATTCACATGGGTGGCGGCCGCGCTGGCTGCTGGGCTGGTGTCCCTGCCCCTGATGGTACGGGCCATTGAGGTAGCCATGGCGAATGTTGACCCGAGGCTGGAGTTCGCATCGCGTACCTTGGGGGCCGGTGCGGTCGGTACCTTTCTGAGCGTCACCGTTCCGTTGGCACGGCGCGGAATTCTGGCAGCGGTGCTGCTGGCTTTCGCCCGGGGCTTGGGGGAGTTCGGGGCCACCATAGTAGTGGCGGGAAACATACCTGGGCGGACC
>JAAXIE010000030.1 GCA_012270525.1 Dehalococcoidia bacterium
TCGCGGACGGCGACCTCGCTTGCCATGGCGTTGGCCCAGAAGCCGTCGATGACGCCTTCCTTGAGGGCTTGGGCGGCGTGCACACCGAAGGAGACGCCGGGGGCCGAGGCTCCTGGCACCAAACCTACGTCGATTTCGTCCTGCTCGGGGTCGAGGCCTGCTTCCACGAGCAGGCGACGGAAGGTGGCATCGGGGCCTGGGGCGGCACCGATGCGACGTCCCTTGAGGGCTTGGAGGTCGCCACGGGGGACTCCCAAGTCGGCCCGCATTATGAGGAGCCAGTAGGTGCGCTGGGCCAAGGCTGCGATGAGCTTGGCCCCGTTCCAGTCCTGGAAGGCCTGCAGAGTGGCATGGGCCGACCCTGCGACGAAATCGAGTTCGCCGTCTCTGAGGGCTTCCATGCAGCGAGGCACGGGGTATACAAGGGAGAGTTCGGCCTCGAGGCCCTCGGCCTCGAAGAATCCTAGTTCAACGGCCGCAACGGCAGGAAAGTAGGAGTTAGAGATGAGGTCGGGCACAGCGATACGCATAGGAGGGTCTCCTTACGGTTGCATAGAGGACCAGGACGAGGGCCTCCCAAGGATGAGGGTCTCTCAGACCGGGAGTACAGGCTCCGTCATGTCGTCGGGGAGGTCAATGGTGAAGGCGTTGGCGTTCAGGGCCAGCATGCGGTAGTAGCCGATGAAGGTGGTGAACTCGGTCAGGCCTCGGGCCCCCAACTGGTCGATGGCTGCTTGGAAAGTGTCGTCGGAGACCCTGTTCCTGCTGGTCAATTCGATGCCGTAGTTGACGACGGCGGCATCCTCGTCAGCCAGAACGGGCAGGGGCTTCCGGTCGCGAAGGGCGTCGACCAGGTCGTCGGGAAGCCCGGCACGACGACCGGCGGCGGCGTGGGCGTTCCAGACGAACTGGCAGTCCATGGAGCGGGCGCCGATGAGTCCGGCAAGACGACGCACCTTCTCCGACAGGCTGCTCTGTTCGCCGAGGTACTCGGAGAGGCGGTTGGCCCGGACTGCCATTTCGGGGCTGTTGATGAGCACGGAGGTGGGACCGACGGTCGGGGGGCGGCCTCGTATCGCGGTGATTTCGTCGTAGGCGGCGCCGTGCTCCTCGGCTACTTCTTCACGGGTGACGACGGGTGTTCGACGCGGCATGCTGTTCGCCTTTCTGCCGGGTTTGGCTATCTAGACTTTCTTCGGGATCCAAGGGGAGAGCTATTCCCAGGCGCGGTTGTCGACCACAGACTCGTAGGTGGCTCCAGGGGCCACCAGGTCGGGGTAGCCTTGCATCCAGCGGTATGTTCGTTCGAACCTCTCACGGGTGTAGGGGGCGGGGGCGGCGTAGAGCAGGCGCCATGTCTGCAATTCATGGGGTTCGAGGAGGCCGCCTGCTTCCTGGGAGATGTGGTGAGCATAGTGCTGGGGGCTTGCGGATATGAGGTCGGCCGCCCGGGCTTGGGCGCGGAACATGGAGGCGAGGGTGGGACCGTCGCTATCGTCGCCAGCGGCCTCGCTGCGGGTGGAGTGGCTCTCGGTGATGATGCGGTATCCCTGCTTCTGGGCGACGCTGATCCATGGTTCGTTGAAAGTGGCAGCCGCTATCTCGCCACGACCCACGGCCTCGAAACGCTCTCGCATGGTGCCCCAGTTGGTCACCCGGATTTCATCCTTGGCCAGGAATCCTTCCAGCATCTTGAGGGTGGTGAAGTGGGAGCCGTTGAATATGGTGACGGCGACCTCGGTGTTGGCGAGTTGTTCGGGTTCATAGATGTGGCTGCCGGGGCCTACCACGATGGCGAACTTGGACATGGCCGAGCCGAGGGCTACTATCCTGGCACCGCGCTGCCCGGACTGTTCGCCGTCCACCGAGCGCTTGACCACACCCCACTCGCAGAGGCGGAACTGGTCGACGCCACCGGAGTTATAGAGACTCTCCAAGGGCCGGTCGAAGATGGCCTCGCGTACATCCTGGGCTTGGGTGGTGACCTGGGCCGAGCCTGGAGTCCTCACCAACTCGACGTCCAAGCCCTGCTGCTCGAAGAGACCTTCCTGGTGGGCGACGATGACGGAGAGGGAGTGGACGGCGTTGCTGACAGAGAGGCGCACCTTCTTGAGGCCGACATCGGTGGTCATAGAACACGCTCCGGGAGGGCTTCAGGTGCCGGGATGTTGAGAATCCGGATTGAATGGGAAGATATCATTGGGGCGGGGGAGCGTCAAGGAATGGAGAACGGCCTAGACGCGCTCGTCCTAGAGGTCCTTTCGCCTCAAGCTCAGACCCTCCGGCCAGTCGACGTCCACGACGGGCAGCACTTCGTTGAGGTCGAGTTGGCGCGGGGCGTGCTGGTTGGAGAGGGTTTCGAGCTGGTCCCGTTCTCCTATGTTCCGGTGTTCTTGTTCTTGGCCTAATGCCATGCCAATCCGCCTCAGGTCTAGTGGTTCTCTTCTACGATACACCATTTGGGGATGGACTCACTGTCAAGCGGGTTGGTTCTTGTTGATTCTCACAGGTCGTTCCGGTCTGCGGTGGAC
>JAAXIE010000326.1 GCA_012270525.1 Dehalococcoidia bacterium
GTGGCCGAGATCCGCAGGAAGCTGTGGAAAAGGGTCAGACCGGCACCGGTAACCCCAACGAAATAGGCCTCCAATGCCTCGCCCGTGGCCTGGGCTGGGAACTCCAAGTCCGCGGTGAGGAGTTGGAACCGTTCCACGCCCCATGCTGCCAAGGCTGCCAAGCCCAGTGCCATCCCGATCATGCGCGATACGGTCACCAGCGACGCAGCCGTGGCCCGGTAGCCTTCGTCCACCGAGCTGAGGGCCCTCGCCATCAGTGGCGTATTGTTCAGGCCATACCCCACGCCAGCGATGCAGAGGTGAATGGTCAGCCATGGCTCGGAGATGTCCAGTTCCCATGTGCTGACCAGGACCAGTCCTGTGGCACTGATCAGCAGACCCAAAATCGCCACCACGCGGTTGCCGACGAATTTCAGCAGGTACCCGCCAATCAAGGCTCCCACCGCCGACGCTCCTGTCAGACGCAGGAGCCACCAACCACCCGTGAGGGGGTCACGCTCCATGACAGTGTTGGCCATCAGGGGGATGGTCACCATGGCAATGATCAGGGACACCCCCTCCAGCAGTTGGGTTGCGTTGGCGGCCATGAACGCTCGCGTCCGCAGTAGTGCGGGCTCCAGCAAGGGCTGGCCCTGCCTGCGCTCCACGAACGCCAGCAACCCGACCAAGGCCAAGCCCGGCAGCCCCACGAGAAATGGCTCCAGCGACGTCAGGGTGAACAGGCCTTCCCGCGAAAGGGCGAACGTGAGGATGAACAGGACCCCCGCCAGCACCAAGCCACCCTGCCAGTCCACCCTGGCACCGGGTTGACGCTGACTGGGCACCCATGCAAGGGCCCCCATCAGCAAGGCTGCCTGAGGGACGTTCAGCCAGAATATCCAGCGCCAGTCCAGCAATTCGATGATTGCCCCACCATAGGCGGGACCCAGCAACGATCCTGCTTCCGCGGAAGCGACCACCAAGCCGATGGCCATCCCTCGTTGCGAGGCAGGGAGGACAGTGCTGGCGATGGCCATGCTGATGGGCACGGTGGCCCCGCCACCGATGGCGTGCACCACGCGGGCCCCGATCATCCACGGCAGGTTGTCGGCCAACGCCACCGCGCAAGTGCCGATGGCGAAGACAACCAGGGCGGCCTGATAAGTCCTGGCGTACCCGTACACATCCGCCACACGCCCCAGCAGTGGCATGGCCACGGTATATCCGACGATATAACCGGTGATGATCCAAGCCGCCCTGCCTGCGTCCTTGGGCACTTCGAGCTTCAGATCGGCCATGATGGTGGGCAGGGCCGTGACTACCACCGTCTGGTCCAAGGCAGCGGTGAACACACCCATGCAGATGACCACCATGACCCACCGCGGGGACATCAGGCGCTGGGAGGAGGGCAGGCCCCAGTTCACGGGTCTGGTTTCACCAACTGCTCAGGCTGGAGAGTGGATGCGACACTACACGCCATACAAGCCTTCGGGAGGAGGACTCTTGTATCTGAGGGGGTGCGGGCTGGAGCCGCAGGCCCGTAGCTGCATGCGACATCGGTCGTATCTGAGAATCAATTTTTCGTAGCTGAGGCATGCCGCTTAGCCGCGTTCCCCAACACTGGCTTGTAGCTGGGCATGCGCCGCACGGGATCTGGCCCCAGTGGTGCCGACCCTGCGGGGACAGGGACACGGGTTGAGGCCAGAATCCGGGTCTGACATGGCGCGCCTCTTCCACGAGTCGGATTGAAGAATAGCAAGGCTGGGGCGACCCTACAGGGGTCAGTCCCCAGCCTGTGTTCAGGCTAGCAGGCAGAGGGAGCGAGGGTCAACAGGGGGCTGTCATGCTGGCATGGGCTTGCGAAGGTAAGGCCGGTGGAACGCGGGCCAATTCACACCTTGCGACCGTAGCGCGGCCTCCCCCCAATTTCAGAGGGGCGGTTCTATCTCCACCGGAACATCGACCGCGGTTATCGTGATCACCCGCACCGAGTCGGTCGTATCCTCGGGGAACAGCCTGCCCCCCACCCTTGCCTTGTGCAGCAGGGAGTCCTCCATTCCGACCCAGACCTCCAACCGTATCGGCTCGCCCGGAGTAGCGTTCACCAGGAGACCCCGGAAATCGCCAGAATCGGCCTCTCCCGAAATGCGCCAGGCCGGCACGTCTCCAAGCAGGTCCTCACCAAGAAGGGCAGGCCCCTGTATCGCTAGCATGATCTCCGCCAAGCGCAGGCCCAAGCTGCTGAAATCGAAAGGCAGCGTTACAGGGTCTGTCTCGCCCCACCGGCCCAGGAGGTTCATGTAAGCCTTGTCGGCAACCCCGATCACCTCCACCCCCACGAAGGCATTCCGGTTCGTCGTCGTGGCTTCCATCCTCAGGCTGTACCTGTCGGGCATGGCAATCTGCCCCTGCACGGAGTCCACATGGAGCCCCAGCCCGCTGAGATATGACGACCCCACGTCGTGTTCCAAATCAAAGGCAGCGTAGGTGATTCCTGACATACGATCAGCCGACATCTCGATGATGGACCTGGCTTCCCGCGTGGCAACGGGCACCGTGGTGACCGGTGCGGGGCTGGGTGGTGTGGCCCCGCATCCACCAGCAACCAGCGACGCCAGCAGGGCCAGCAGCGCAGCCGCCTGGCAGGTCCGGGCAAGGCCGCCGTTCTTCAGTTCCACGACCAGAAGGCGATGCGGCCGGAAGCTAACTCGCTGGCCACGCCCGTATTAATGTCCACGGCATAGACCTTGTCTGTTGAGGCACTCACCCCGTTGGTGCTTCCCGCACTGTGGCTCAGGGTGCCGGTGAAGACGAACCTGCTGCTATCCGGTGCCCACAACGAGTTGGAGTAAGCGTATTGGTCGAAGAAGCTGATCATGGTGAACTGCTCCGAGGATGGCCCAAACTCCACCAGTTCCCGCGCCTCTCCGCCTGCTGCTGGAACGACATTCCATATCAAGGCCCGTTGACTGGGGGCCACGGTCACGTACAGCAGCCATTCGCCGTCGGGCGACCAGAAGAAGGCCAGGAACGAGTCTTCGACCACGGTGCGCTCCCCAGTGCCGTCGGCCCGCACCACCCTCAAACGCTGATAGGATGGCAGCGTATCGGCGGTGGAGTCGGCGGTGGCGATCTCCGTACCGTCCGGCGACCACAGGAAGGCTGCGCCCGGCCCCACCTCGGTAAGAGCTGTTGCAGGCCCGGGATCGTCGGCAGGCCCCAGGTTCAGCACGAACAGCGACTCGCCCCCGTTATTCTCCGCTGCATACGCTCCCTTGCGGTCCACCGGAGAGAAGGCAGGGACGCGATACACGGAACTCGAATCCCCCAGCCGACGCGGCTGGTCCAAACCGGGAGCATCGAGCACCTCCAGGCCGTTTCGCAGGTGCATCAGGATGCCACTGCTGTCGGCAGCCCAGCTGTAGTAGATCGGCCCCATGGTGGCGATGGGAACGGGCGCATCCCTCCCGTCGCCGAGAGAGGAGAAGAGGGTCAGCCCGCTGGCAGTCGACGATATGAAGGTCAGAAGGTTGCTGTCCGGCGACCAGTACAGATAGTGCGACGCGTTCTGGGCGATGAACGGGCTAGACCCCGGCTCGTTCTCGTGCACCAGGTTCAGGTCGCCGGTTTCCACGTCCGCAACATAGATGGATGAGGCCACTGTACCATCGGAGGGCAGGACCCTGGAGAATGCCAGCTTCCGGCCATCCCGCGACCATGTGGGCCAGGTGAACAGGGCTTCAGGTGCCAGGCCTTGCGCGCTGATGCGCCCCACTGCCCCTTCTACGCCGCCCCCAGCCAACCGGCGTGACCCCGTGCCGTCGGGCTGGATGGTGAATAGACCGCCATCTACACCGGTATATGCGATCAGGTCCACTGTGATTGCCCTCGCAAGTTCAGCCTCCGGTGCCGTTCCTACGCCCGTCATTTCTACCGGTCGGGTTGCACATCCCAGCCCGGCACCCAGCAGCATCAAGGCCACTAGTACTATCACAGCGGGACGCCTCAGCAATATCCGGCCCATAAGCGATTAGCCCAGCCTCCGCTGAACCGCAACCATTTTTCTGCTCCTCGCACTCTCTCGCACCCGTTCCCTTCCCATCAGTACGCAGAAGGCGGGAACCCGCGGACCCGGAAGCACCAAGCTTTCAGACGCCATCGACACTGCTGTCTCAATCCTCGATAGTTCCGTGCTTGTAGGGCTCCAACACCGCGTACAGGGTATCGTTCACCGGCGTCGGGACGCCCGCCTCTCGCCCCAAGCGCACCACCGCCCCCGTGAGCGCATCCAACTCCAGCGGTCTCCCCAACTCCATATCTATTTGCATCGAGGCCTTCAGGTCCTTTGCCCATCCAACCATGTAGTCCCAAGTCTTCGGCACGATGTCGGCATCCAGATTGACCCCCTTGGCTCGCCCCACCGCCTCCACCTCCTTCAGGGCCGCCATCAGAGTATCCCGGCCTGCTTGGGAGTCCATGATGGTGCTCAGGCCCGTCCGGGATGCGCAGGTGACGCCGGCCAGCACCGTGATGAAGAGGGACTTGCTCCACAACTCCTTGGGCATGTCCTGGGAAGTCTGTACCTCGATCCCTGCTTCCAGGAACACCTCCGTGATGGGCAGGCAACGGGGGGTGGACGGACCCTCTTTCTCGCCGAAGACAAACCGCACCACGCCACCCGCCTGCCTGATCTGCCCTGGCCCGGTGCGGGCCGCCTCGATGTAAACAGCCCCAGGGAGAACGTTGTCCCGGTCCAGTGCCTCGGACATGCTGGCGTAGCTGTCCACCCCGTTCTGTACCGTGATCACCATGGTGTCGTAGCCGACCAGGGGCCGCAGCGAAGGAAGGGCATCGGAGTTCTGGTACGTCTTGACGCAATAAAGGACCAGGTCCACCGGCCCTACTGCCATGGGATCGTCGGTTGCCAGCACCGGGGCCTCGAACTTACCCCAGTGGCTCTGCACCCTGAGGCCGTGCTGCTGCATGGCTTCCAGGTTCTCGCCACGGGCGATCATCACGACGGGATTGCCTGCACGAGCCAGCACGGCCCCGAAATATCCACCCACCGCCCCAGCCCCCAAGACGGCGATCCGCATACTCCCCTCCTGAGGCTACCAGCCTAACCCAGCCCAAGCAGCGGCACAAGCGGGCCTATCTCCCATACCCAGCTCTACGAGAGGGGTATGGCTGGGCCCGGTGATCTGGCATTGGGCCGGTG
>JAAXIE010000181.1 GCA_012270525.1 Dehalococcoidia bacterium
CAGGTATTCGATGCCGACGGCAGGTACATCACCATGTGGAACAACATCCACCGGCCCGACGGCATCTGCCTGGACAACGAGGGCAACTTCTTCGTCGGCGAGTTGAACGGCATGGGCGGCGTGGACGACGCTCCCAACATGGGCCACAGGATCACCATCTACAATCTCCAGGGCGAACGGCTGGCCCTGTTCGGCACGCCGGAAGAAGGCGAAGGGCCGGGGCAGTTCATCGCCCCCCACGGCACCGCTACCGACTCCCGCGGCGACCTGTACGTCGGGGAAGTCTCCTTCACCATACGCGGTCGCCACATGGACCCGCCCCAGGAGTTGCGCTGCTTCCAGAAATACGCCAGGGTCAGATGACGGCCCGTTGAACCACGAACCAGGTGAGATGAGGGCAGGTAGAGAACCATGACCACCAGCTACATCGGCCAGAGACTCAAGCGCTTCGAGGATCCGCCCCTTCTGCAGGGGCAGGGTTCCTACGTCGACGACAAAAAGCTGCCGGACATGCTGCACTGCTACTTCCTGCGCAGCCCCCTGGCCCACGCCCGCATACGCTCCATCGATGCCTCCGAGGCCTTGGCCATGGAAGGAGTGGAAGCCGTCTTCACCTCCAGGGACGTCAATCATCTGAAGCGGCTGCAGTCCTTCAGCATCGAAGGCCACGACATGGACCTTCCCCTGCACCCCATCCTGGCCGATGACCGGGTCTGCTACGTGGGCCAGACCATCGCCCTCGTGGCAGCCCGCGACCGTTACCTCGCGCGAGATGCAGCCGAGAAAATCAGGATCGACTACGAACCCCTGCCCGTGGTCACCGACCCGGTGGCCGCAGTGGAACCCGGTGCCGCCTTGGTGCACGACCACCTTGGCACCAACGCTCCCATGCAGGTGGCCCTCGGCAGCGACGCCAGCGAGATGGAAGCCGCCAAGTCGAAGGCCCATGCCGTCGTACGCCAGAGTTACCACATCCAGCGCATCACCGCCGCTCCCATGGAAGGCCGGGCCGTTCTGGCCAACTACGACTCAGACCGGGACCACCTCACCTTCTACACCTCCACCCAGGTGCCCCACATCGTCCAGGAAGAGCTCGCCCGGTCTCTTGATCGCTCCAAAGACTCGGTGCGTGTTATAGCTCCCGACGTGGGCGGAGGCTTCGGGCAGAAAGGCGACCCCTTCCCCGAAGAAATCGCCATGGCCCACATGGCCATCACCCTTGGCAAGCCAATCAAGTGGGTGGAGACCCGCTCCGAGAATATGGCGGCCTCCCAAGCCCGTGGCTACCACACCGTGGCCGAGGCCGCCGCAGCTTCCGACGGCACCCTGCTGGGTCTGCACGTTCAGGCCATCGCCGACGTGGGGGCCTTCTTCATCGGCACCACCGTGGTGCCCCCGTACAACAGCCTCCACCGCACCATCGGGCCCTACAGGTCGCCCGTGGTACAGATGGAAGTCATGGCGGTCACCACCAACAAGCCCACCACCTCGCCCTACCGTGGCGCAGGCGGCCCTGAAGGGGCCTTCGTCATGGAACGCACGATGGACCTCATCGCTTCCGAGTTGGGCATGGACCCTGCCGAAGTGCGTCGCATCAACATGCTCACCCCCGACGCCTTCCCCTACACCACGCCCACCGGCTACACCTACGACTCCGGCAACTTCTCGCCCGCCTTGCAGCAGGCCCTGGAACTGGCCGATTACTCCGGCCTGCGCGAGCAGCAGCGCAACCGCGACCCCAACGGCCCCCTCATGGGCGTGGGCGTATCCACCTTCATGAAGGCCACCGGCGGCTTGGGGCCCATGCGCGACGGCAACTCCCGCGTCGAAGTCGACCCCGATGGCGCAGTCCGCGTCTATACCGAGGTCTCGCCCCACGGTCAGGGACAGGAAACCTCCTTCGCCCAGGTCACCGCAGATGTCCTCGGCATCACCCCTGCCCAGGTGAAGGTGCATCACGGCGACACCGACACCGCCCCCTTCGGCTGGGGATCAGTCGCCAGCCGTGGCACACCCGCTGGCGGCTCGGCCATCTATGAGGCATCCCAGCAGGCCCGCGCTCACCTCGCACAGATTGCATCCGACCTCCTCGAGTGCCCCGCAGAGGCCGTGCAGTTCTCCAGTGGCCGGGCCTACAACCAGAACAACCCCGACCAGAGCGTTGCCTTCGAGCAGGTGACTTCCAACCTCGACCCTGGCACCAATTTCGAAGCCACGTACAGCCTGCCCCTCAACCCCTTCTCCTTCGGTGCCCACATCGTGGCCGTCGAACTCGACAGGGACACCGGAGACATCCGTTTCCTCAAGTACGCCACCGTGCAGGACTGCGGAACTCAACTCAATCCCCTGCTGGTTGAAGCCCAAGTGGAAGGATCAATCGCCCAGGGCCTGGGGCAGGCCCTCATGGAACAACACGCCTACTCCGCAGACGGTCAGCCATTGAACGGCACCTTCCTCGACTACGCCATCCCCACGGCCGAAGACCTCCCACCCATCGACCAGGGCTTCCAGCAGACTCCCTCTCCGGCAAACCCGCTGGGCGTCAAGGGCATTGGCGAAGTCGCTACCGTGGGAGCCCCGCCCGCCATAGCCGGGGCCATCGTCGACGCCCTGTCACGCGCTGGAGTGCGTCACATCGATACCCCCATCACTGCCGAGAAGGTCTGGCAGGCCCTACAGCAGGCCAACGAGGCTCGTTGATGGCGACCAATTGCCCCACCTGCGGCCAGACGACCCATCGCGATGCGCTCTTCTGCGTCGCCTGCTACCAGTTCCTCTCTGCCCCCTCCGGCGTACGCGCAGCCGACCTTGGCAGAAGGGTGCTAGCCTACATTTTCGACACGTTCCTCCTGATACTGCTGCTCCTTATCTTCTACCTGCTATGGTTGGCCTTTACCGCAAGAGACGGCCAGACTCCCGGAAAGCGACTGCTGAGCATACGTGCTGTGCGTGCCGACGGAAGTCCATCCGAATGGGGCTGGACCATGCTCCGAGAATTCGGCGTTAAGATAGTTCTGTTCGGCTTCTTGATAAGAATCCTGCCCCTGGTCGGCCAGATAGTCTGGCTCGCCGATCTGCTGTGGGCCTTCTGGGACAGAGACCGCCAGACCCTGCACGACAAGATGATGAAGACGGTGGTTATCGACGAGCGAGCATACCTCGAGCGTCGTCGCTTGGAAGCCCTGCCCAGCCTCTAGCCCAGCCACCCACTGCTTTCCTTCCCCGGAAATGACACCAAGATATTGCCATAACTGCGGCCAACCGCTGGCTGCCGGGAACAGCTTTTGCCCCAACTGCGGGGCTTCCGCCAGCCCTGGAATATCCGCGCCAGCGACCCCCGGCTGCCCCAACTGCGGGCAGGCGGATATGGGGCGGGGCCTCTTCTGCATCGGTTGCTACCAGTTTCTCGCTGCACCTCCCGGCGTTCGCGCCGCTGGCTTGGGACGACGGGTTGCAGCTTACGTCCTCGATGCAATCATCCCCGCCGCCACCACGGTATTTCTCCTGTTGACCTTCTTCGATTTCGCACCGGGCCTGGAAGAGGATATAGACCCAGAGGCCTCCCCGCAGGAGACGACAGCCTCAGTGCCCGCCGACTCGGAAACACCCAGCGAGATGACCACTAACGATGAATCGAACGAGCCCGTGGAGACCTCCAATGCTGATGACTTGCAGACAGGTCCATCGGACTTCCGGCCCGCCTACCTCCTGGTATTGCTCCCCCTCCTCGGATACCTGGTCTGGTGGCTGTTCGCCCTGTCCCGAGGCCAGACCCCCGGCAAGCAACTGATGAGCATACGCGTCATCCGTGCCGACGGACAGGCTTCCGGCTGGGGTTGGACGTTCCTCCGCGAATTCGGCATCAAGGGAGTGGTCGTCAACGCTGTCAGTCTCGTCTCAGGAGGCCTTGGCCTCATCGTCTGGATCGTCGACCTCCTCTGGGCCTTCTGGGACAGGGATCGCCAAACCCTGCACGACAAGATCATGAAGACCATCGTCATCGACGACCGCGCTTGGTACCAGTCCACGCGCCAGGAGGAGCACCCCCGGTTCTAGCGAGGGCTCCCTCTCGTTCGCTTACCCTTTGTGACTATTGACCTAGCCCCTCAGGCTATCCTCCGAAGCGGTCGCCTGCTGTCAACCCCAACTCCGTGGCCAACTGGCTCCCCGCCATCTTCTGGCCACCAGCCAGCCTTGCCCGTTGCACCAGCAACG
>JAAXIE010000354.1 GCA_012270525.1 Dehalococcoidia bacterium
ACGAAGAGCTTGGCGCCGTTCAGCACGTAGTCTTCGTTTCGCTGGGTTGGCATCATCTGCACCGCGGTCGGACCCCAACTGCGGTCGGGGTCAGCGATGGCGACGGTCAGGACCATGGAGCCACGGCATACTTGCGGTAGCCATTCGCGCTTCTGGACTTCGGTGCCGCCTTCCTGCAGAAGCAGAGAACCGAGGACGCCCGATGAGAAGTGGGGACCGACCACCGGACCCCGACCCAGTTCCTGGAACAGAACGGCGGTGTCGGTCAGCGACAGGCCCTCGCCGCCGTACTCGGTGGGTACAGGCATTCCGAGCCAGCCCAAAGAGGCCGCTCTCTCCCATAGTTCGGGGGTGCAACCGGTGTCGGTCCTCTCCAGCTCGAGTAACTTATCCTTGGGGTACTCCCGCTGGATGAAGTCATGGGCTGTTGCTTTGAGCATTTCCTGGGCTTGATTGAGCGACAGGTCCATTGGGGACTCCTAGCAATTCCAAGGGAACGATTGCAGTGCAAGGTCGGTCAGGCCAGGGCGGCGGCCCTCTCACGTTCCGGTCTGCCGATGCCGATGCGGCGGGACATTATCACCTTCTGGATGTCCGCCGTGGCACCGGGATGGACGGCGACGATGCTGCCCCGCTGGTGGGACTCGATGTGGCCCTCGGATGGCCCCCACTTCTCATCGTTGGTCAGGGCGTATGGGCCCAGGATGTCGTTGATCCACTTGCCCATGCGCAGGCCAGACATCTTGCGCTGGTAGGAGAGTTGGGGACCCTCGTAGGATATGGGGAGCTTGCTGTGACGGAGCCAGTAGTTGCGAAGGCCGAAAAGGCGACCGATCTCGGCATCGATGTACACGTCTATAAGACGCTCCCGGACGTTGGGATCGGAGGTCAGGGGTTGCCCGTCGCGGAGGGTCTCCTTGCAGTGGGCGATGAGGCGGTCCACCAGCCGGTTGCGGGCGATGCGGCCTCCGGTGCCGTGTTCCAGTTCAAGGTGGGTGCTGGCCACCTTCCAGCCCTGGTTCTCGCCACCAATGAGGTTTTCGGCCGGGACCCGCACATCTTCAAAGTAGACGGTGTTCTTGACGCCGGAACTGGCTCCGCCCTCACCGCCGGAACTCAGCAACTCCATGGGAGACCAAGAGATGCCGGGCAGGTCGGAAGGTATCATGAACCAACTGAGGTTCTGATGGCGCTCGCCGTCGGGGTCGCTGCAGGTGATGGTCCATAATTGTTCGGCTCCGTGGTGGCTGCCAATGTATATCTTCTGACCGTTGATAACGTAGTGGTCGCCGTCGCGGAGGGCTTGGGTGCGCACGTTGGCCAGATCGGACCCGGCTTCAGGCTCGGAGAGGAGCTGCCAGGTGCGCACTTCCCCGCGGAAAATGGGAGGCAGCAGACGGAGCTTCTGCTCTTCACTGCCCCATACGAGGACGGTATTGCCCCCCAACCGGCCTCCCGAATCGTAGTAGGGAGGGAGGTAGAGGCCACGGGAGTCCATTTCCTCTTCGATGATGATGGCGTGGTCGACGTCGAGACCGCCACCGCCGTAAGCCGTTGGGGCCGTGGGCCAAAGCCAGCCCCGTTCCCCAAGCTTACGCCCAAGCTCCCGCTGCTTCTGGTACTGCTCCAGGCTCAAGTCGGCAGGCTCGGCGGGTTCGTGCATGCCAGGAGGCATGCTCGCGTCCAGCCATCCGGCGAATTCAGTTCGAAATCGCTCCTGCTCCTCGGTGTACTGTGGCTCGAACTCCATGCATCCTCCCGGTGGGCGGCCCTCAACACGATGCCGAGCGATGCCGACTGTGAACGTTGGGCAGATACGACGACGCGCATTGTACCCGTCAGCCCGAGGCGGCGACAACCGACGACCCAATCTCGGTCAAGTCCCAAGTCCTGTCCCAGTTTCATACGGGCGTCAAGCGGTAACGTGGGATAATTGACACATGGGGACACACGTCGTCACTGGGGCCACGGGGTACACAGGTCGCTATATCACCCGCATTTTGTTGGAGAGGGGTGACAAGGTGCGCTCTCTGACGGGTCATCCGGACAGGCCCAATCCATTTGGCAAGGCCGTAGAGTTCCGGCCA
The DNA here is from genome assembly GCA_012270525.1 of Dehalococcoidia bacterium. The sequence goes on from JAAXIE010000354.1 coordinate 2,088, forward strand.
TTCAACTTCGACGACCGGGCTGCCCTGGCCCGCAGCCTTGAGGGGGCGGATACGCTATTCAACACCTACTGGGTGAGAGTCGCCCGGAAGGGCTTGACGCACCAACGGGCTGCCAGGAACCTCCGGACCCTCTTCGCGGCGGCCGAGGCTGCGGGCGTACGGCGGGTGGTGCACATCAGCATCACACACGCCGACGCGGACTCCGGGTTGTCCTATTTCGGAGGGAAGGGCATCGTGGAGAACAGCCTGAAGGCATCCCCACTGTCCTATGCAATACTGCGGCCCACGCTGGTGTTCGGGAAGGAGGACGTGCTGTTGAACAACATCGCGTGGATGCTGCGCCGTTTCCCGGTGTTCTTCATCCCTGGCTCGGGTAAGTGCCGGGTACAACCCGTTTGCGTGGAAGACCTGGCACGGCTGGCAGTGGAGATGGGTGACGGCGACGACAACGCGGAGGTGGATGCCGTTGGGCCGGACGTATTCACCTACAAGGACATGGTCAGGCTCGTGAGGGAGAAGACGAGAACTTCAGCACGTCTGGTACACGTGCCAGCACCAGTGGTGATGCTGGCCGGGTCGCTTCTGGGTCTGATGTTGCGTGACGTAGTGCTCAGCCGGGACGAGATCGCCGGCCTGGCCGCCAACCTGCTGGTCTCCGATTCGAACGGGCCCGCACCGGGCAGAATCCGCTTGGCCAACTGGCTCGAGGAGCACGGACCGGAGTTGGGTCGACGATATGCCAGCGAGATGGCAAGGCACTACAGGTGATCCAGTGAGTCTGGACCCTATCATAGGCGTCGACTTCAGCGGTGCCAAGCAGGACACCAATACATGGATGGCCAGTGGCGTGCTGCGTCCCGACGGGCTGCAGGTGAACGACATCAAGCCGGTGTCGAGGGAGGAGTTGCTGCAGGAGCTGCGGGCGGCCACGTATGGCTCGGTGGCATCCCTGGATTTCCCGTTCTCGGTGCCGCGCCTCTTCGCCGAAGTGCTAGCGACGGAGCCACGGCACATGGCGGACGTGTGGGCAGGCGTGGCTGAACTGCCCATGGAGGAGTTCATCGCCTTGAGGGATGAGTTCGTGGTTGTGCACGGTGAACTACGGCGGGAGTGCGACCTCTCCCACGGGGAGGCGTTCTCGGTGCTGCACAAGGCCAACCCCAACATGCTCCCCATGACGCTGCGGGGTATGCAGTTGCTACACCTCCTTCAAGCTTCGGACGTGCGCATACTGTGCCAGGACCGGCCCGGCCCCTGTCGCCTTACGGTGCTGGAATGCATGCCTGGGGCCACACTGAAGGGTCTGGGCCTGCCCTACAAGGCCTACAAGAACGGGCGCAGGCGAGATGAGCTT
>JAAXIE010000184.1 GCA_012270525.1 Dehalococcoidia bacterium
CATTTGTCCGGCGAGGTGGAGATCGGAACCAGCGATGGCTCGAAAAGGGTCCTCCGCGCTGGAGACATCCGCCTCATGGAGGACGTTTCCGGCAAGGGTCATACCCACGTCGATCACACCCCGTCGGCCGCCGTGTATGTCCTGCTGGATGACTGATGACTGACTGACCAAGCCAGCCGTCTGCCACACATCCCCGTGACAGTCCCCCGTTGACGCCCGCCCCGCTCGCTGCTAGCCTGACTGCAGGCTGGGGACCGACCCCGCAGGGGCGCCCCAGCCTTGCCATTCTTCAACCCGACCTTTGGAAGAGACCTGTCATGTCAACCCTGTCCCCAACGGCGGCCCGTGTTCCCGCTCTCTCCAACCTCCCCAACCCTGCTTCGTCGGAGCCCGTGCGGCGAATTCGTGTGCTCATGCTCAAAGCTGGAGGGCCCCGAAAAGCGGCAAGATCGTCGCATTTCAGCTTCAAAAATATGAAATCACGGGTTTCCAGATACGACCGGTGCCGCCTTGCAGATACAAACACCCGTTCCCCCGCCATGCAGACCCTTTCTGAAACGCGGCAAGACGACTCATTCCAGCTACAAACATGGGTCTGTTTTCCGAGAAAGTTTTGCCGCCTGCGGTGCCGGAACGTTGCGGAGGCCTGATTGACCACCGGTGCCTTGAACAACCTGCGCGTTCTGGATCTCAGCCAGGACATCGCGGGCTCCTTCTGCGCCCGGTTGCTCGCCGACTACGGTGCCGACGTTATCAAGGTGGAGCCTCCCACGGGTGCCGCCCTCCGGCGACAGGGCCCCTTTCACCACGATGACCCCCATCCCGAGAAGAGCCTCATCTTCTTCGTGCTGAACGTGAACAAGTCGGGCGTCACCCTGAATCTGGAAGCATCCGGCGGCCCCGACCTGCTGAAGAGGCTGGCTGCCACTGCCGACGTGGTGGTGGAGAGCTTCAAGCCGGGCTATCTCGACTCCCTCGGTGCCGGCTACGAGGCCCTGAGCTCCATCAATCCGGGGTTGGTGCTCACCTCCATCACCCCCTTCGGGCAGACCGGCCCCTACAGCCGGTACGAAGGCGATGAACTCCAGTGCTACGCCATGAGTTCCATCATGAGCATCAGCGGCACCGGCGACCGCGAACCCCTCAAGCACGGAGGCTTTCAAGCCCAGTACGAGGGCGGCCTGAACGGGGCAGGGGCCACCGCCATGGCCCTGTTCCACCAAAGCATGACCGGCGAGGGCCAGCACCTCGACGTCTGCGTCACCGAGTGCGTCGCCTCCACCATGCTGGCGACCCAGAGCATGTACGCCTATACCGGGGGCGTGCAGGCCCGTCGTCCCGCTGAGGGCACCCTGTTCGGCAACCCCATGCCCTGCGCCGATGGCTGGGTCATCGGGCAGACGGGCGGCGGGGCCACCTGGGACACCCAGGCCGATTTCTACGGTATGGAAGAGTTGCGCCAGCCACGCTTCGCCGAAGCAGCCCAGCGCATGGACAACGGCGCGGAGATGGATGCCCTGATGGTGCAGGGCATCAGGGACCGTGGCCGCTGGGATCTGTTCCACGAGGCATCCCGCAACCGTATGCTGTTCGGGTTGGTGCAGACCCCCCAGGACCTGGCATCCTGCCCCCAGTTGGAGTCCCGGGGCTTCTTTCGCGAGATCGAGCACCCGGTAATGGGCCGCCTGCGCCTGCCCGCCGTCCTGCTGAACATGAGCTTCACCCCCTATCAGCTAAGGCGCACCGCCCCCCTGCTGGGCCAGCACAACCCGGAGGTCTACTCCGAGCTTGGCTACACTCCCCGCGACCTAACCCGGTTGCGCCGGATGGACGTCATCTGATGCCAGAACCAGCCGCCCGCACCCTTCCCCTGCAGGGCATACGGGTGGTGGACTCCTCCTACGTGTTCGCCCTTCCCTACACCGGGGGGCTCCTGTCCGACATGGGGGCCGAGGTGATCAAGATCGAGGGCCCCTCCCGCAGCGACATAACCCGCACCGGGGGCCTCTACGGCACCTTTCCCGACAACGACCCCGGTGGCCAGTGGTGGGACCGCTCTTCAACCTACAACCTCATCAACCGTGGCAAGAAGTCCCTCACTCTCGACCTCACCACCCCCCATGGCCAGCGACTCTTCCGCGAACTGGTGTCCGTCAGCGACGTGGTGCTGGAGAACTACACCCCCAGGGTGATGCGCGGGTTCGGCCTCGACTACCCCGAACTGAGAAGGGTGCGCCCCGACATTATCATGGCTTCCAACACCGGCTACGGTCATGGCGACGGCCCCTATTCCGGTTATCCTGCCCAGGCCACCACCCAGGAAGGGACCCACGGCCTCTGCTGGGTGACGGGCTACGTGGGCGGCCCACCCTCCAAGGCAGGGGCTTCCTTCGTCGACTTCATCTCCACATGGTCTGCGGTGTTCGCCATCGGGGCCGCCCTCCGTCACCGCAACCTGACCGGCGAGGGCCAGTGGATCGACCTCGCCATGTACCAGGGAGGCGTCACCAGCATCTCCGAGTACCTCATGAACTGGATGTCCAACGGGCGCTTGGGCCAGCCCATCGGCAACCGCCATCCCTACCGCGCTCCTCAGGGGGTGTACCCAGCCAAAGGCCAAGCCGGCAGCGAAGATTGCTGGGTGACCATATCCGTCGCCGGCGATGCCCAGTGGGCCGCCCTCTGCCGTTACATGGAGCGACCGGAACTGGCCGACGATGCCCGCTTCCGCACCGTGACGGCACGCCAGCAGCACCACGATGAGCTCGACGCCATCATCTCGGCCTGGACGCAGCAGCACGACCGCTACGACCTCATGGGGGAGTTGCAGGCCCTCGGCATTGCAGCCAGCCCGGTGTTCGACGGGCGGGATATCCACCTCGACCCCCATTTCCAGGCCCGCGGCTTCCTGGAAGACGTGCCGTTCCCTGAAGACCGGCAGATCGGCACCCGGCCCCTGATGGGTCCTCCCTACAAGTTCTCCCGCACCCCCCTGTCCATCCATGGCCCAGCCCCCGCCTTCGGCCAGCACAACGAATGGGCCCTAACCGAACTGCTGGGTGTCCCCGGCCCTGAAATCCTCTCCCTGCAGCAGGAGGGAGTGATCGCGAATGCCCCCCAATCCGGCGAGGCCAGCCCCACCCTGCCCATGGACGAGCTTGTAGCCCGCGGTCGCATGTCGGCATGGGACCCCGACTACAAGGACAAGCTGGGCATCCCGTGACGGACGCCCTGGAGTTGCTCGGCTTTCTTGACACAGGCAAAGGGGGGTGAAAAGATTGAACCCACGGGCCCGTAGCTCAGTGGTAGAGCGTCCGGCTCATAACCGGCAGGTCCCAGGTTCGAACCCTGGCGGG
>JAAXIE010000010.1 GCA_012270525.1 Dehalococcoidia bacterium
TTACGGTGGAGCAGGGCTACGAGGCAGCCCGGCAGGCCTGCCTGAACTGTTTGGCTGACGTGAAGGTTGCCATCGGCGATCTGGACCGGGTGAAGAGAGTGGCCAAGCTGCTGTGCATGGTCAACTCGGCGCCGGAGTTTGGGCAGCAGCCGCTTGTGGCGAACGGTGCCACGGACCTGCTGGCCCAACTGTATGGGGAGCGCGGAGCGCATGCGCGGTCGGCGGTGGGTATGGGCGGTCTGCCCAACGGGCAGTGCATCGAGATCGAGATGATCCTGGAAATCGAGTAGCCTCTAGAGGCGGCTTTCCTGGATGGCACGCCAGACCCTTTCCGGGGTTAGAGGGGCGTCGAGGTGCTCCACCCCGGCACTGGAGAGGGCATCGACAAGGGCGTTGGCCACGGCAACGGGGGATGCCACAGTTGGCAGTTCGCCTCCACCCTTCACCCCCAGAGGGTTGATTGGGGAGGGGGTTTCCATGGTGTGGGCGGTCAGAGTGGGCATGTCTGACGCGGTGGGCATGGAGTAGTCGGCGAAGGTGGCTGTAAGGGGCTGACCATCTTCGCCGTATTGTATGGCCTCCATCAGGCCCTGGCCCAAGCCTTGGGCCAGGGCACCATGTATCTGACCTTCCAGAAGCTTGGGGTTTATGATGCGCCCGCAGTCGTGGACGGCGGCGTATTTCAGGAAGCTGATTTCCCCGGTGTCGGCGTCGACCTGGACCACGGCCACGTGGGCCCCGAAGCCGAAGGCATTGCCCGGCAGAGTGAAGGATGAGTTGAAGGTGAGGTCGGGGCTTTCTTCCGTGTCGTAGGCGGCCCGGCAAAGCTCGTCGAAGGCGATGGACTGCTGGGGGTTGCTGGCGTTGGAGGCCTTGCCATCCTGGAAGGTCACTTCGGACGCGTCGCACTCCAGCAGCTGGGCAGCGATGGATGCCAGCCTCTCGCGGGCCTGCTCCACGCCGAGGTATACGGCGGAGCCTCCTATGGTGAGACCGCGACTGGCGAAGGTGCCCTGACCCGTGGCGAACATGCGACTGTCGCCGTGCAGCACTCGGACCTGCTGCGGGGTGATGCCCAGTTGGTCGGCGACAATCTGGGCGAAGACGGTCTCGGTGCCCTGGCCATGGGGGGAGACTTCTGTATGGATGGTTACGTCGCCGGTTGGCTCCACGGTAACGATGGCACTGCTGTCGCGCATTTCGCCGACGCCCCCGGCGGCCTTCACCACCGTGGCCAGGCCGACACCGATGAACGGGTCGCCGGGGCGGCGGTCTCTCTGCTGGCGGCGGTAGCGGTCGTATTCGCCCAGCTCCAGGGCTCTCTGGAAGGCGGGGTGGAAGTCCCCTGAGTCGTAGGTGAGTCCGGTGGCGGTGGTGTAGGGGAATTCGGAGGTGGAGACAAAGTTGCGACGGCGCACCTCGCTGGGGTCCATGGCGAGTTCCTTGGCGATCATGTCGATGGTGCGTTCCATCATGAAGGCGCTTTCTGGGCCGCCAGCACCGCGGTAGGGGCCGGTTGGGGGCTTGTTGGTGACCACGCCCAGCACCTCCACGGTCATGTCGTGGATGGAGTAGGGGCCCGCCACGCGCTGCCCGGTGGTGCGGGCGACGCGGGAGGTGGAGGTGAGGAAGTAGCCGCCGAGGTCGCCGATCATGCGCATGCGCATGGCGAGGATTGTGCCGTCGCTGTCGACGCCAGCTTCGATTTCGCCGTGATAGCCACGGGCCTGGTAGGCGAGGACGTTCTCCCAGCGTTCTTCCATCCACTTGATGGGGAGGCGCAATTCGATGGCGAGTTGGCACAGGGCTACCTCTTCGGGCCAGGTCTCCACCTTCTGGCCAAAACCGCCGCCGACGTCGGGGGCGATGACGCGGATGGAGAGTTCCGGCCTGCCGAGCAGACCGGCGAGGAAGGTGCGCACCTTGTGGGGAACCTGGGTTGAGGTCCACATGGTGAGGCTGTTTGAGGCGGGGTCGTAGCTGACCACCAGACCGCGCCCTTCCATGGGAGCGGGGGCCAGGCGGGGGACGTAGTAGGCACCCTTGACCACGTGAGGGGCGTTGGCGATGGCTGCGTCGGCGTCGCCACGCTGCATGACGTGGCGGACTGCGAGGTTGGTGCCAAACTCGGGGTGGACAGGCGGGCATGAGGGGTCGAGGGCTTGGATGGGGTCGACGATTGGGGGCAGCACCTCGTACTCGACGGCGACAGCCTCGATGGCGTCGCGGGCACGTTCGCGGGAGTCGGCTATGACGACGGCGACGGGCTGGCCTACGTAGCAAGCCCTATCGCGGGCGAGGACCGGATGCTCCGGGGCGGCCAATCCCTGCTGCGGGTCGACCTGGTTGGCGGGGATATCCCCAATCAGACCGTCGATGTCCTGGGAGACCAGGGTGGCCACCACGCCGGGGAGGTCACGGGCGGGCTGGGTGTCGATGGAGAGGATGCGGGCGTGGGCGTGGGGGCTGCGAAGGAAGGCTGCATAGAGGACCCCGGTGGGCAGCATGTCGTCCACGTAGGA
>JAAXIE010000315.1 GCA_012270525.1 Dehalococcoidia bacterium
TGTTCGAGGAATGGGACATCCAAGGAGTGCAGACGATACCGGTGGGAGGGAGGTACAGTTTTCGCGCGGGGCTTGAGCAGGTCATTGAAAGCGCCCGTGCGAATGAGACCACCCTGTGGGCACTTGGCATATTGCGGGACGCGGACAAGAATGCAGGTGGCGCTTTCCAATCGGCACGCGATGCGATTCGAAGTGTCGGACTGACCCCTCCCGGTTCACACGGAACTTTCAGCGAAGCCTCGCCTTCGGTCGGTATATTCATTCTCCCCGACGGAGCTAGCCCTGGCTCCATCGAAGACCTGTGTTGGGCAGCCGTGAAGGACACCCCAGCCGCCCAGTGCTCTGCCTCGTTCCTGGAATGCCTCCGGGCATCCGGTGCTCTTCTTTCCAACAACCCGTCCAAGACGCTGGCGCACGCCTATCTGGCGTCGCAAGAAGACCCGTCCGCTAACGTGGGAATAGGCGCACGCCAAGGCAGTTGGCCCCTGTTCCACCCAGCATTCAACCCTCTGAGAGCTTTCCTGCACCAATTGGTCACCGTCCAACCGGTCTAGGAAAGAAAGGGCAAGTGATGACAACAGACCTGCCAGCCCACGCACTCGCGGACCGCATCGATGACCGGTTCCTGGTGCAGACACTGGTGGAGTTAGCCCAGGTCCCGACGGAAGTCCCCCTCGGCGAGCACACCTTCATGGCCCCTGACGACCCAAAGCTGGTGCACTACGTGCAGCGCGAATTGCGCCCGCGCATCCAGTCCCTCGGTGCCTACGACATCATCGATGCTCCCGGCAACCAGTTGGTGGTGCGTCTTGGCGAGGGATCGGCCGACCCCTGCTTCCTCGTCATGGTGTACACGCCGACCCAGCACCACAACCTCATGGAGGACCCCTTCTCCGGCAAGGTTGCCCAAGGCACCGACTGGGGCTATGACGAACCCTGCATCTTTGGCCAGGGTGTCAGCCAGAACAAGGCCCACCACGCAGCGATGCTGGCCCTGGTGAAGCTGTTCATCGAGCACAGCATCCCTCTCAAGGGGACGTTCTACTTCGCGGTGAACAACGAGGGCAACAGCAGTCATGAGTGTTTCCGCCAGATACTCAGCGTACTGCCACGCAAGCCACATTTCGCCCTGCTGCTGGTCGGCAACGGACTCAAGGTCTCTCTCGGCAACCGGGGGCGAGTGGATATCAACGTGGAAATCCGGGGCAAGGCAGCCCATTCCAGCAGTCCCCATCTGGGCGCCAGTGCCATTAACGGAGCCAACGCCCTGCTCAATCGGTTGGATCGTGTGCCCTTGCAGGGTTCCCACCCCATCCTGGGCGGACGACACGTTCTGGCATACCAGATCGCCTACGCACCCGTGGCTCCGCACACGTTGCCCGACGTAGCCCGCCTCAAGATAGACCGCCGCCTGATCCCTGGTGACGACCCCGACCGCGCCGTCTCTGAGTTCGCCGAGGCCATCGGTGATATCCCGCCTTACGATGTGAAGGTGGGGAAGGGTCCGGTGATGCTGCCCGCTCTCGTTGAGAGGGACGAACCGGGTGTGCAAGCCCTGATGCGAGCCCACAAGCACTTCTGTGGGGCCAACCCCGAAACGATTTATGGCTTGGGCAGCTACGACGCTGGCGGCCCCTGCTCCGCTGGCATACCCGCCGTCATGTACGGCGCAGGCGCAGGCGTGCACCCCTTGGGAGTCGATTTCGTGCCCATCTCTCAGGTGAAGACCGAGGCAAGGGTGGTAGCCCACACTGCCATCTCCCTGTTAGGCTGATAGCCCTTCAACCGACCGCCGGAAGGCACCAGGAGGCGTACGTGGCACAATCCATGTCGGCCAAGTTCGGTATCAGCTTGTCCAACAGGGCGATCCTGTTCGACTGGGCGACCATTGACGACCTGCTGGACGCGGCGACCACCGCCGAGCAGTCAGACTACTTTCACAGCGTGTGGGTCGGCGACAACCTTCTGTCCAAGGCCCGCGTCGATGCGATGATCGCCCTGTCGGCCATTGCCGCCCGTACCGAGCGGGTCAAACTGGGCACTATCTGCATGGCCAGCTTCCCCATGCGCCATCCCATACAGGTCGCCATCCAGTGGGCCAGCCTCGACGTGCTTTCCCACGGACGCACCATCCTCGCCGTGTGCAACGGGGCCGCAGCCTCCGACGGCCCCCAGTTCAAGCACGAACTCGAAGTGTTCGGCATGCCCTCCTCGGAGAGGGTCGGTAGGTTGGTCGAAGGAGTGAACGTCATACGGCGCCTCTGGAGCGAGGACCAGGTAACCCACGAGGGCAAGTACTACCAGTTCGCCGACGTGAATCTCATGCCCAAGCCGGAGCAACGACCCCTCCCCATATACATCGCCGCCAATCCCAAGCCGGAGGCCGACCAAGCGGTGGAGGACAGGGTGCTGCGACGTGTCGCCACCTTTGGCGATGGCTGGCAGACCGACGCCACGCCCGTCGACACCTTCCAGCGCAGGTTCGAGACCATCAGGAATTATGCCGCTGAGCAGGGCCGTGACCCTTCCGAGCTCGAGTCCTGCCTGCATCTGATGGTGAACATCAACGAGGACCGCGACGAGGGGTTCGAGCAGGCCCGGGGATTCCTGATGCGATACTACGGTGCTGGCGCCGTCAGCCGGGAACGCACCGAACTGTGGCTGGCCTATGGCAGCCCGCAACAGGTCGTGGAGAAAATCCAGTCCTACATCGACGCTGGCTGCAC
>JAAXIE010000055.1 GCA_012270525.1 Dehalococcoidia bacterium
TCTGGCTGATCAGGCCGAGGGATAATTCCTGGGCGGCCTGGTCCAGTTCGGAGCGTTCTATCCGGCCGTTGTTGTTGTCGTCATAGGCATCGCACCAAGCGGTCCAATCCTGCGCCCTCGCTGGGTCGGCCACGGCCCAGTAGAGTTCCAACACCTGGGAGGCCAAGGCCTTGTCGATGCGCCCTGCCAAGTAGTCGTCCGCCGATTTTAGGACCTCGTCTAAGTCGATAACGCCGTCGTCGTTGGCGTCATACAACTCCAGGGCGTCGGAAGAGGTGGACGGTGGGGGGGGACTGGGCCAGCAGGGTTTGGGCCACGAGGAGTATGGCCCCGACCCATAGGAGGCCTATGAGAGTCGCTGTGAACCGTAGTGTCTTGGGAGATGCCATATGCGTTACACCAGCCGGAATCACTGACCCGTAGGGTAAACGGCTATATTGATTGGGACGGTATCACCGATCCGTGGGGAAGTCAACGGGGATGGCCAGGGCGTGGTCAGGTGACGTTTGGGATGCCCTGACGGGGTCAGACCAGGGGTTTCACCCTCGTGGCGAACTCTTCCATGTGGTGCAGCATCTCGTCGATGCTGCTACTGAGCCGGGCGAAGTCCACCGTCATGGTGCCCACGCCCATCTCTTCGTACTGGCGGATATCGCCTGCGATCTGCTGCGGGTTGCCGGTGAAGGGGAGCCTGTCGCTGCCAGCGTTTGGACCGTCTTCCATGCGGTACTGGTGGGTGCGATAGACGATTTCCACCTCGGACGGATTGCGTCCTGCGCGACGGCATCGCTCTGCCAGGCGGCCGATGGCTGCCTGCAATTGCTCCGGTCGATGCAGCGGGAACTGGGGGTTGGAGCCTATGGGGGACCAGCCGTCGCCCAGTTCGGCGGCGCGGCGCAAGGCCCGCGGACTCTCGCCGCCGACCCAAATGGGCGGATGGGGTTTCTGCACCGGCTTGGGCAGGAAGGTGATGTCGCTGAAGCGGGCATACTTCCCGTCGAAGGACGGGTGGTCGCTGGACCAGAGCTCCTTGAAGACACGTATGTACTCGTCGGTGACGTCGCCCCGCTCGTCGAAGGGAGGCAGGCCCAAGGCCTCGAACTCCTCACGCATCCATCCCGCACCCACGCCGAGGACCAGGCGGCCCTTGGAGAGCATGTCGAAGGTGGAGAGCATCTTGGCGGTGAGCACCGGGCTACGGTGGGGGACGATCATAACGCTGGTGCCCAAGCGTATGCGGCTGGTCTGACCGGCCATGAAGGAGAGGGTGGTCAACTGCTCGATCGCCTCGCCGGTGGCACCGCCCGGAAACTCGCCGCCCTCGGTGTAGGGGTAGATGGAGTCGATGTTATTGGGCACGACCAGATGGTCGGGGGCCAGCACGAGGTCGAACTCCAGGTCTTCGGCGCGGCGTGCCATGGCCGAGACGGCATCCGACGTGGCGAGGGGGCCTCGGCCGGTTATGCTGAATCCGAATTTCATCGTCGTTATCCTCCTGAATGGACCCGTGCGGGGTGCCGAATGAACTTGTGCAACGGATGGAGTGCGCCCAAGACCCGCGAAAGGATCACGGGTTTCGCTTCTTGCCCGTCTTCTCCTCGTACAGCTTCCAGGTCAGGTCGTTGAAGGGGTAGTACTTGCCGGGAGAGCAGTGCTCCAGTTCCAACTGGGCCTTGATGACCCCTTCCACCTCTTCCCGCTGGTGGGCGATGTCGATGACCTCGTCCACGAGGGACTGGGCGACGACCACCGCACCGTCGTCGTCGCCCACTATGGCGTCGCCGGGGCGCACGAGGACTCCGCCGCACTGGATGGCATCGTTCACCTGCCACGGCCAGAACTCGGCAGGGCCCTGTTTGGCCGTGGTGCTGGCCGAGTACACGGGGAAGCCGTATTCCTTCAGCACGATGCTATCGCGCACCGCGCCGTCGGTCACCAGCCCGCCGACCCGGCGCTGCATGAGGCGCATGAACTTGATATCGCCGCCGATGGAGCTGTACTGCCAGCCCATGGCATCGATGACCAGCACCTCGCCAGGCCCGCACAGTTCGATGGCCACGTATTCCGCCGACTGGTCGCCCTGTGGCTTGTCGCGGGCCAGATCGGGCCGGTGGGGAACGAACCGCAGCGTGACGGCCCTGCCCGCCATCTTCTGGCCTGGTTGCAACGGGCGCGCTCCATGGATGTAGCCCATGGGCCAGCCCTTCACCCAGAGGCCGTCCATCAGGGTCTGGGTGGGTATTTCCAGCAGTTCCTGCAGGGTGGAGTCGGGGATTGCGGGTGCGGTGGTCATGCTGCGGACCTCACGTTCGTTGTGTGACTCGATGGGCAATTTGAGAGATAGACTAACCGCTGGGCGCATGGCAGACCAGATGCCGCTTGTTGATTTTGGCCGATGAGTCGCCTATCATCCTCGCAGGAAGAGACCCTCATTCTTGCGATGCCCCATCCAGGCTGGACCCAATTCGCAACAGGAGGTGGCAAGTGGTACAGACGGCAACCTATACGATGGAGAAATTCGTGCAGGACGTGCG